>NZ_JAAKTL010000014.1:0-128573 GCF_049174415.1 Aeromonas sp. 601039 | reverse complement strand
CTTGTCATTGAACACCTCAGGTCATGGTGGCGACTGTACCACCTAAAATGGTGTCCGGGATGATTAGACCACTACACAGACAACGGATGGCGCGTGGGGTGGTAAAAGCTGGCAAGGGGAGGGGATGCTGCGAGCGCGGGTTTCAACTGCAGCAGGCAATCCTCTACAATGGCCCCACTTTGCTTGTCAGTGCAGTGCCAGCGGCGCTGCCTGTAGGGCCTACAAAAAATGGACATGCTTATGACCGCTTTGCCTTCCTGTCGTCTTCTTGCCTTCTGCTCTGCCTTGTTGCTGGCTGGTTGTGCCAGTGATCCCGCCTCCGCGCCCACCAAAGAGGCGAGCGTGAGCAACCCCAAAACGCCGCCTGCCATGCAGCCGCGCAAACCGGCGGATATGAAGAGCCGCATCGTGCGCTTCTTGCCCCGTCAGGTGCCTGACAAACAGGGGTGGGCCAACGACGTGGTGACGGCGCTCACCACCCAGGGGGTGACGGTCAATGATCACAATGTCTGTAGCGTGCTGGCGGTGGCGGAGCAGGAAGCTACTTATCAGGCCGACCCCGTGGTGCCGGGCCTTGGCAAGATCGCCTGGAAAGAGATCAACTCACGGGCAGCCAAGCTGCTGATCCCCGAATTTATGGTGCGGGCCGCGCTCTCCATCAACTCGCCCACCGGCAAGAGCTACGCCGAGCGGATCGACAAGTTGCGTACCGAGCGGGAGATGAGCGAAATTTTCGAAGACATGATCAGCATGCTGCCGATGGGCAAGACGCTGTTTGGCAACCTCAACCCGGTGCATACCGGCGGTCCGATGCAGGTGAGCATCGCCTTTGCCGAGGCCAACGCCCGTGGCTACCCCTATCCAATCAAGGATTCCATCCGCCACGAAGTCTTTACCCGTCGCGGCGGCATCTGGTTTGGCACCAAACATATCTTCGGTTATCCCGCCGACTACCCGGATACCCTCTACCGCTTTGCCGATTTCAACGCCGGCTGGTACGCCAGCCGCAATGCCGCTTTTCAGGCCGCCGTCAGCCGCTTGAGTGGCAAAACTCTGGCGCTGGACGGGGATCTGATCCGCTATGACTCGGATCTGCCGGGCAATACCGAGCTTGCCGTCTACACCCTCGCCAACCGGGTCAATATGAGCAAACAGGCGATCCACCAGAGCCTGCGCAAAGGGGATACCGCCGAATTTGCCGAGACCGACCTCTACCATCGCATCTTTAGCCTGGCCGACAAGCAAGCGGGCAAGCGACTGCCCCGCGCCATCCTGCCCGGCATTCAGCTAAAGAGCCCGAAAATTACCCGCAACCTCACCACCGCCTGGTTTGCCAAGCGGGTGGATGACAGAGAACAGCGATGCGTGCGGCAGATGGCGACGATTCGCTAAGAAGTATCAAGGGCGGCCAATTGGCCGCCCTTGATGTCAGGTGAGTTTCCCTTGTGTGGCTGTTCATGCCTTGCTGTTCCCCGTGAGATTTACAATGGATCTGCATTTGGGGTATCCACTGCATCCCCAAAACCGATTGCCTCGGTTATCCCCCCGTTTGGCGGTACGCAATACCATCGGGTTGCCGCATCTGGGGCATAGTGGATTTGCTTGAGGGCTCGATTCGGTGATGGTGGGCGCGGCGTTCACCACCTGATTGACGACAGGCATTGCAGCTACGGATAAAGGTGGGTGGGGAACCTCGCTGTGACGTGCTTTCAACTGCGCCACATGCTGGTTATGGGTCTGCCAATTGGCGGCCAGTCGTCCCCGCTGGATGCTGTCGATCACTTTGGTGACGTCGGCAGAGGTCAACACCTGCGTGGTTTTACTCTTGATATAGCGAATAAGCCCACGGTTCATCACGTTATCCGGCATGGGGGTTTTAAAGGTGCAGTCGCCAATAAAGTAGATAATTGAATGGAGCTGATGATCAGCAAGACCCAGCAAGGATTTGAGCGTCATCAGGTGCAGATAGTTTTGGCGCAGGGGATTTTGAAAGGTATGTCTGCGGCGATAGAGCTGCTGGGTCCAGCTCTTGTGGGCTGGATTGCCAAATATCCACCCCTTGATGTTCTTGGTCTCGATCACAAACAGCCCGAAGCGCGAGACGATCACATGATCGATCTGGGTAGTGCCCTGCGGGGTCGGCAGGGTCACGTTCTTGAGCAGGTGGTACTCCCGCTTGTCGAGAAAGAGCCGGATGCCCAAGTTGATAAATGCCTCCCCAACCATCCCCTTGAACCTGGGCGTTTTGATCAGGGTGGCCAGCAACAGCAGGGGCAGCAGATACCAGAGCTGGCCCAGCAGAACCGCAATAACGGGTGTGAAGTCCATTTCAACGCTGTCGTCTGATGTGCAATGGCAACATGTTAACAGTGGGTTCAACAAGCGTGTGTGATCTATGCCACTACTACTCTGCAAGCGCCTGCATTGTTCTGTTTGTTACCCGGTGACGAGATAGTTCAATCGCAAAACCAGATTGAATTGAACTTTTTTATTCGGTTTTTTAAGTGACTAGTGGGGGGTAGGCTAGTCTCTACTGCGAAGCGAAGGGTTTCGCCGTCATTATGACCACAATGAGGATCTGATAGATGGACAAACACGCTAGCGGGGCCGGTCAGTGCCCCTTTGCCCACGGTGCCAATACCTCTGCCAGCCAGGAGCATCAAGTCTGGTGGCCCAATGCCCTCAACCTCGACATCCTGCACCAGCATGACAGCAAGACCAATCCGATGGATGAGACTTTCGATTATCCCGATGCCTTCAACAGCCTCGATTACGATGCCCTCAAGGCAGATCTGCATGCCCTGATGACCGACAGCCAGCCTTGGTGGCCGGCAGACTGGGGTCACTATGGCGGCCTGATGATCCGCATGGCCTGGCACTCCGCCGGCAGCTATCGCGCTACCGACGGGCGCGGCGGTGCCAACACCGGCAACCAGCGCTTCGCCCCCCTCAACAGTTGGCCTGACAACGGCAACCTCGACAAGGCACGCCGTCTGCTGTGGCCGATCAAACAGAAGTACGGCAACAAGATTTCCTGGGCTGACCTGATGATCCTGGCGGGCAACGTCGCCTATGAGTCCATGGGGCTCAAGACCTTCGGCTTTGCCGGTGGCCGCGAGGATATCTGGCATCCGGAAAAAGATGTCTACTGGGGTTCCGAGAAGGAGTGGCTGGCACCGAGCGGTAGCGAAGGGAGCCGTTACAGCGGCGAACGGGATCTGGAGAACCCGCTGGCCGCGGTGATGATGGGGCTGATTTACGTCAACCCGGAAGGGGTGGATGGCAATCCCGATCCCCTGAAAACCGCCCACGACATGCGCGTCACCTTTGCCCGTATGGGAATGAATGACGAAGAGACCGTCGCCCTCACCGCCGGTGGCCACACCGTCGGCAAGGCCCACGGCAACGGCAGCGCAGCCAAACTGGGACCAGCCCCCGAAGGGGCGGATGTGCACGAACAGGGGCTTGGCTGGATCAACCACGAGAGCCGCGGTATCGGCCGTGATACGGTGACCAGCGGGATCGAAGGTGCCTGGACCAGCAACCCGACCCGCTGGGACAACGGCTACTTCAAGATGCTGCTGGGCCACGACTGGTGGATCAAGAAGAGCCCGGCCGGTGCCTGGCAGTGGGAGCCCGTCGCCATCAAGGAGGAAGATCGTCCGGTGGACGTGGAAGACCCCTCCATCCGCTGCAACCCCATCATGACCGATGCGGACATGGCGCTGCGCTTTGACCCCGTATACCGGGAGATCTCCGAGCGCTTTGCCGCGGATCAGGCGCTCTTCTCCGACGCCTTTGCCCGCGCCTGGTTCAAGCTGACTCACCGCGACATGGGGCCGCGCAGCCGCTATCTGGGGCCGGAAGTGCCGAGCGAAGTCATGGTGTGGCAGGATCCGGTTCCGGCGGTGGATTACCAGCTCTCTGACAAAGAGGTGAGTGAGATCAAGGCCAAACTGCTGGCCTGCGGCGTGGCGCCAGCCGATTTGATCGCCACCGCATGGGACAGTGCCCGCACCTTCCGCGGCTCCGATTATCGCGGTGGTGCCAACGGTGCTCGCATCCGTCTCGCGCCGATGAAAGAGTGGGAAGGCAACGAGCCCGCTCGCCTCGAGAAGGTGCTCAACGCCCTGATCGCCCTGCAGGCCTCCCTGAGCAAGCCGGTCAGCATCGCCGACCTGATTGTGCTGGGGGGCAGTGCAGCGGTAGAGCAGGCGGCCAAACTGGCCGGCGTTGATATCGTCGTTCCCTTTGCGCCGGGCCGCGGCGATGCCAGCGCCGAGCAGACCGATGCCGAGTCGTTCGCCTTCCTCGAGCCGGTGCACGACGGTTTCCGCAACTGGCAAAAGGGACATTACAAGGTGCAGCCGGAGGAGATGCTGCTCGACCGAGCCCAGTTGCTGGGGCTTACCGCCCGCGAGATGACTGTGCTGGTCGGCGGTATGCGGGTGCTTGGCACCAACCATGGCGGGTCGGCCCACGGCGTCTTTACCGACCGGGTCGGTGTGCTCAGCAACGACTTCTTCGTCAACCTGACCGACATGGCCTATAGCTGGCAGCCGACTGGCCGCAACAGTTACCAGATCGTGGATCGCCAGAGCGGTGCGGTGAAGTGGACTGCTACCCGGGTTGATCTGGTGTTTGGCTCCAACTCGGTGCTGCGTGCCTACGCCGAGGTCTATGCCCAGCAAGATGGCAAGGAGAAGTTCGTCCGAGACTTCGTCAAGGCCTGGGTCAAGGTGATGAACAATGACCGTTTCGATCTGAAATAAGTCACTTCAACCCCAATGAGAACGCCAGCCGCAAGGCTGGCGTTTTTTATGGTGGCGGTGATAGCTGCATGATGCGACTCGGAGGGTGGCCCTCTGGCAGCCCGGGTTAGAAGCTCATGGCCAGCCCGATGGAATAACCGCTGGTGTTGTGGCTGAACATGTAGCGGGCAACCAGCCGGGTACGGGTGACAATGATGTCGTACTTGCTGCTGTCCAGCTCCAGACCGGCGCCGATGGAGTTGAGGGAGTCAAAGCCAAGCAACCCCCGTTGCTCCCCCAGATATGCGGTATGAGCCCCCTCCAGTACATAGCGCACCGGTCTGTCGAGCAGGATCCAGTGGAACAGCGGGGCGCGGCGGCGCAGATAGAGGCCGAGGTTCTCCGCCTCGGCGTGACCACGGACGCTGGTCGAGGTGCCGCCAAAGCTCTGCAGGTGCTGATAGGAGTAGCGCAGTTCGGCATCTATGTCCTGGGCCGGTGAAAAGAGTTCGTAATCGAGCATCAGCGAGCCACCCAGCCCGTACATATTGAGCTGACCCCCATCGAGAAAGTCCAGCGAGTAGCCCTTGGTACGATCCAGCAGCCAGTTGCCGATCCGCAGGTCGCTGGCCATGGTACCGAGCGAGACGTTGGCTATGGGGCGCAGCACCCAGTGGCCGCCACGCGGATCTTTGTGAAGGGTGACATCCCAGCCGATCCCGCCCGAAGCGGTCAGGCTATTCCACTTGGTCGGTATGGTGCGACTCTCGGTACCATTGCTTATCACAAACTGGGGGTCGTAGCGGCTGTAGCCCAGCGCCCCCTCCAGATAGATGGGCACGGCTTCGCTCAGGGTTGCGCCGCCTCCCAGTTGCCCCATGTTGAGCGCAGAAGATTGGCCAGTGCTGCTGCCGATGTCCAGGTTGCTGGCGGTGATGTCCGGCACCACGCTGAAAGTCATCAGCGAGATCACCGCATTGGCCCGTTTTTGCGCCCAGTCCTCCTCCTGATCGTCAAGGTTGTTACTGGCCGCGAGTGACGCCATGGGCAGGGTCGCCGCGAAGAGGGCGCAACCCAGACGGTAAAGCGGGCAGAGCGGGTGTTTCATGGCTGGATTCCCCAAACAAGCGACCTCCTGTCGCCCTGATCTACTGTAGCGAGTTTCTCTCTGGCTGTCTCGACCTGACCATTGGGCTGGGCTATGGGGGGGCTGCGTGGCCATCTACAGAAAATGGTTGATGCAGCTCATGGTTCTGGCCAATGGCAGATGTCGTCAGCGGCATAAGCGAGCAGGCCGGATATAATCAACGCGTTGATAAAAATGACAGGAGTGCGGGATGAACAGACTCGGATTGGCCGGCAAGATGTTGCTGGCAATTTGCCTGCCGTTATTGGCGCTGCTGTTTTTCGCCAGCCACTACGCATACGACAGATATCGGGTGACCCATGAGATGACGCAAGCCCTGCAGCAGCTGGCTGTGGTCGAACGCAGCGCCCAGTTGGTGCACGAGCTGCAAAAGGAGCGTGGCATGTCGGCGGGGTTTATCGGCTCTGAAGGGCGCAAATTTGCAGATGCCCTGCCACGTCAGCGGCAACAGGTTGATGAAGCCATTCATCGCTTTCAGGGGTTGGAGAGGGGGGTTGCCCACGAGCAGGTGGATCTGGCTTTGCGCGAGTTGATGGGGATCCGCAATCAGGTGGACAAACTGGCCATAGAGGCCCCGCGTCAGGTCGCCTTTTATAGCCAGTTGATTGCTTCTCTGCTCAAGGTCGTGGATGAGATTAGTCTGCGTAGCCAGGATGCCGCTATTGCCTTGCAGACCAATGCCTACGCCGCATTTTTGCAAAACAAGGAGCGTATGGGGATGGAGCGGGCGACCCTCAGCAATGTCTTTGCCAAAGGGAGTTTCACCCCGGCTACCTTGCAGCAATTTATGTCCCTGCTCGCTGCCCAGCAGAGCTATCTGGAGCGTTTTCGCGCCGTGGCAAGCGAGCCGCAGCGACGCCTGCTTGAGCAAATTGAGAAGAGTCCGGTGATGGCAGAGGTCGCGAAATATGAGCAGCTCGCCCTGGGCAAGATGACCGAGGGGAGCTTTGGCGTCGATCCGGAGCGCTGGTTTGCCGTGAGCACCGAGAAGATCGACCAGCTCAAACAGGGCGAAGATCAGCTCTTCCAGCAGTTGTTCGAACGGGTTGAGCAGATGCAGGGAGATAGTCAGCGCAACTTCTGGTGGGGGGCTATGGCGGTTCTGTGCTGCCTGCTGTTGACTACCCTCATCAGTTGGAAGGTGCTGCGGGATGTGCATCTGGGCTTCGTCGCTCTGCATCGCACCTTTTCACGGCTCGTCAATGACAATGATCTGACGGTGAGGGTCAACTGGCAATCGGGTGACGAGCTTGGGGCATTGGCGCGGGATCTCAACCACTTTCTGCAGCATCTGGAAGGCTTGTTGCTGGAGGTGCGCCGCTCCTGTGAGATATTGACCCGTAGTGCCAGCAACTCCAGCGAGGTGATTGCCGAAGTGAATGAAGGTGTGGTGCGTGGCGTCGGTCAGGTTGAACTGGTTGCCACCGCCGCAACGGAAATGGCTTCAACGGTGGCCGAAATTGCTCGCAATGCGACTCAGACCTCACTGGCGACCCAGCAGGCCATTGGCCGTGCCCGGCAGGGGGACAAGGAGGTGGATCAGACTATCGCCGCCATCGAGCAGGTGGCTGGCACCCTCGACGAGACCCGGCTGTTGGTCAACAACCTGCATCAGGATACCGAGTCCGCCGTCGAGGCACTCAACCTCATCAAGCAGATCTCCGATCGCACCAATCTGTTGGCCCTCAATGCCGCCATTGAGGCAGCCCGTGCCGGTGAGTCGGGGCGCGGCTTTGCCGTGGTCGCCGATGAGGTTCGTTCACTGGCTGCCCGTACCCAGCAGGCGGCAGATGATATCGAACAGATGCTCTCCCGTTTGCGGGCTGGAGCCCTTCAGGCGGTGGTGGCCATGCAGTCGGGCAGCGAGCAGGCGGGCCTCAGTGTCAGTGAAGCGCAGCGGGCGGGTCACGAGCTGACCGACATCGTCAATGAGGTGCGCAAGGTGAGTGACATGACGGCACAGGTGGCTACCGCAACCGAGCAGCAGCGCTACGTAACGGACGATATCCAGCACAACGTAATGACCATCCGCGAAGTGTACGAGGCCCATCGCCAGCACTCGGTCACCCTGCAGCAGAATAGTGTCGAACTGGATCAGTTGGCACGGGAGCTGGCTGGACGAATTGCCAGCTTCAAGTTGCTGGAGAGAGCCTCTCCCCACTGATCCATTTGCGCTAAAGCTTGTCCCTCCCTGGCCGATACCCCTTGTGAGATCGTGTGGAGGGCAAGCAATTGAACGCTTGGGTGTTGGGGTTGGTCAGCATATCCGTGAGTATGCAGTTACAGGCTGGGGTCACCGAATTTGGTGCCGGTCTGGATCAATCCGTCTGGCGTTTGACCTCCGATACCCAGATTGAGTGTCGCCTCGAGCACCCCATTCCCAACTGGGGCACGGGGGCCTTTGTCAGCCGCGCCGGGCGCAAGATCAACCTCGACTTCGAGCTCAAGGGTAAGCGGCCGCAGGCCCAGACCCAGACGGTGAGCCTTGGCATCATGCCGCCGGTATGGCGCCCGGGGATAGCCGGGCGAGAAGTGAGCCAACTGCGCTTCTATCAGCAGTTCGATGGGCTGGTGGAGGGGCAGACTGCCTGGACCATGCTCGACGAGCTGGAGGGGGGGCGAATGCCCACTTTCCAGTATCGGGACTGGTATCGCCAAAACCGCGCGGTGCGGGTGTCCCTCTCGTCGGTCAACTTTCGGGTGAAATATCAGGCCTTTATAGACTGTCTGAGCGGGCTCTTGCCCTACAGCTTCAACGACATCGCCTTTAGCGTGCTCACCTACGACAAAAACAGCGATCAGCTCTCCATCCCCTCCAAGCGGCGGCTGGCGATGATCAGCGAGTTTATCAAGGCGGACAAGAGCATCGACGTGGTGGTGATAGACGCCTACAGCGACAGCTATGGCGGCCGCTGGCCGAACCTGAAACTCTCCGAGAAGCGGGCCGATGCCATCAAGAAGGTGTTTGTCGATCTGGGGATAGATCCCGGCAAGATCTCGGTGGAGGGACATGGCGAGAAGCAGCACGTTGCCTCCAACGAAACCGAACAGGGTCGTGCCAAGAACCGGCGGGTGGTGATCAGCATGGGGCGCAATGGCGAGATCTAGCTTTGCGGCCCGGTCAGAGAAGCATAAAAAAGAGCGCATCTGCGCTCTTTTTTGATCCTGCCATCCGGCAGCGGGAGTCGGGTAGCTTAGAAGCTGTCACCCAGGCCAGTACCGGCATCTTTCTTGGCGATCAGTTCAATCTTGTAACCGTCCGGATCTTCGACGAAGGCGATCACGGTGGTGCCGCCTTTAACCGGGCCCGGCTCGCGGGTGATCTTGGCACCGGCGGCGCGCAGCGCTTCGCAGGTGGCATAGATGTCGTCCGCTTCCAGCGCGATGTGGCCGTAGGCAGAGCCCAGTTCGTACTCGCTCACCCCCCAGTTGTAGGTCAGCTCGATCACCGCTTCATCCTTCTCGTCACCGTAACCGACGAAAGCCAGGGTGTACTTGTACTCGCTGTTCTCGCTCTTGCGCAGCAGCTTCATGCCAAGGACGCGGGTGTAGAAGTCGATGGAGCGTTGCAGATCGCCGACACGCAGCATGGTATGCAGAATTCTCATTGCTCAGTTCTCCGGGTTGGTGATGTGTACTGCTTTCAATCTCGGTTGCGAGGCCATCAGCTTTCTGGATAGACCTTCTCTTTGTACTCGCAGAGGTCCTCGATGATACAGGAACCACTGCAGCGGATGTTTGCGAGCGAGACAGGTAGGACGGTTGTGGCGCCCAGTCATTCAGCTCTCTGGATAGACCTTCTCTTTGTATTCGCACAAGTCCTCGATGATACAGGAACCACAACGGGGCTTGCGAGCCAGACAGGTGTAACGCCCGTGCAGGATCAGCCAGTGGTGAACATCCAGCTTGAACTCGGCGGGTACCACTTTGAGCAGCTTCTCCTCCACCTGATCCACGTTCTTGCCTACCGCAAAGCCGGTGCGGTTGGAGACCCGGAAGATATGGGTATCGACGGCGATGGTGGGCCAGCCAAAGGCGGTGTTGAGCACCACGTTGGCGGTCTTGCGGCCGACGCCCGGCAGGGCTTCCAGCGCTTCGCGGTTCTCCGGCACCTCGCCACCGTGGCGCTCCAGCAGGATAGCGCAGGTCTTGATGACGTTTTCGGCCTTGGTGTTGAAGAGGCCAATGGTCTTGATGTACTCCTTGAGCCCGTCCACCCCGAGATCCAGCATCGCTTTCGGGGTGTTGGCCACCGGATAGAGCTTGTCGGTCGCCTTGTTGACGCTGACATCGGTCGCCTGTGCCGAGAGCAGCACGGCGATCAGCAGCTCGAATGGCGAGTTGAAGTTGAGCTCTGTGGTGGGGTGGGGATTGTTTTCCCGCAGCCGCTCGAGGATCTCTCTGCGTTTCTGATTGTTCATGCCTTGCGTCCGATCATAGCTCGGTCGCCCGGACGCGGGCTGGGGCAACGTTGCAGTGGGCCACGGTAGCGGCCTGTTTGCGGTCCCGCCAGTCGTTGATGGCGTTCTTGGCGGCGATCAGCAGTCCCAGCCCGATAAAGCCGCCCGGCGGTAAAATCGCCAGCAGCAGGCTGGCATCGGCGTGGAACAGCTCGATGCGCAGGGATTTGGCCCACTCGCCCAGCAGCAGCTCGGCACCATCAAACAGGGTGCCCATGCCGATGATCTCGCGCATGCCGCCCAGTACCAGCAGCACCAGAGTAAAGCCAAGGCCCATCATCAGGCCGTCGAGGGCTGCCAGCAGCGGCGGGTTCTTGGAGGCATAGGCCTCGGCGCGGCCGATGATGACGCAGTTGGTGACGATCAGGGCGATAAAGATGCCGAGCGCCTGATAGAGGCCATAGGTGTAGGCGTTCATCAGCAGCTGCACGCTGGTCACCAGCGAGGCGATGATCATCACATAGACCGGGATGCGAATATCCTTCGGCACCCAGTTGCGCACCAGCGAGACGGCGAGGTTGGAGCAGACCAGCACCGCCATTGTGGCAAGGCCCAGCCCCAGCGCATTGGTAAAGGTGGAGGAGACGGCTAGGGTCGGGCAGAGCCCCAGCACCTGCACCAGCGAGGGGTTGTTCTTCCACAGCCCCTGACTCATCAGCTCCTTGAGCTCGCCCTTGCGGCTTTCCAGCTCGGCAATCGGGGCAGCGCCCGTTTCAATCTGTTCCATCTGGTTCATGATGGCTCGACTCCGTTAGTTCGCCGCCGGACAAGCCGGGGCGTTGCTGAGCAGTTCGGGTTGCTCCTGCTGCAGTTTCAGCAGGTTCTTCACCGCCTTGACCACGGCTCGCGGGGTGATGGTGGCGCCGGTAAAGGCATCGAACTCGCCGCCATCCTTCTTCACCGCCCACTGGGGCTCGTTGTCATGGGTCAGGAATTTTCCGGCAAAGCTGTTGATCCAGTCCGATTTCTTCAGCTCGATCTTGTCACCGAGGCCCGGGGTCTCGTTGTGAGCGAGCACGCGCACTGCGGTGATGGTGCCCTTGGCATCAAAGCCCGCCACGATGCGGATCGCCCCGCTGTAACCATCCGGCGCGATCGCCTCCAATGCATAGCCGGTTACCACGCCATTTTTGCTGGCGGTATAGAGGGCTTGCGGCTGATCGCTGCCCAGATACTTCCTGCTGGTCACCTGCTTGCAGCTGGCCACCAGATCGTTGTCATAGCTCCCCTCCGGCAGCAATACCGAGAGGGTCTGCTGCTTCTCCAGCTGCTGCTGGTGGGCGATTTTATCCTTGGTCAGCTCGTTGGTCAGTACCACCAGCGCGGTACAGCCGAGCGCGAACATCGCCAGAATAAGGCCGTTCTTGCGCATGCTCTTTAACATGTCCGGGCTCCGTCAGCTGTGATGGGGGAAAAGGGCAGAAACATCATTGGCGACGAGCTCCATACACTTTCGGGCGAGTCAGCGTGTCGATAAAAATGGGCAACGCAGAGGTTGGCCAGCAGCACTCGATACGTTTCGGCGTTATCGTCTTGGTCATTGGCGACGTGCTCCGTATACCTTCGGACGAGTCAGGCTGTCGATAAACGGCACACAAAGGTTGGCCAGCAGCACGGCGAAGGCGAAGGCATCCGGATAGCCGCCAAAGCGGCGAATGATGTAGACCAGCATTCCGATCAGCACGCCATAGACCAGTCGACCGCGCGGCGTGGTACAGGCACTGACCGGATCGGTGGCGATAAAGAAGGCCCCCAGCATGGTGGCGCCGCTAAAGAGATGGAACATGGGCGTGGCGGTCGCATCCGGGCTCACCAGATAACCGATGGTGGAGGCCGCCAGCAGGGCACCGAGAATGGCGGTGGGAATGCGCCAGTTGATCACCTTCTGTTGCAGCAGGAACAGGCCGCCCAGCAGATAGCCGAGGTTGACCCAGCTCCAGCCGATGCCGCCCCAACCCTCAAACAGCGGGCCGCTCAGGATCTCGCCGGTGGTGAGCCCCTGAGTCAGGCCGGTTTTCAGGGTATCGAGGGGAGTCGCCATGGTGAGACCATCCACCCCCTGCTTGAGCTGGGCCATGCTGTAGCCGTCGAGGCTAAAGCCGGTGAAGATCACCGACGCCGCATCGCCAAAGCCGAGACTGTAGGCGCGCACGCTCTCCGGCGGCAGCCAGCTGGTCATCTGTACAGGGAAGGAGACCAGCAGCAGCACATAGGCGACCATGGCCGGGTTGAACAGGTTCTGGCCCAGTCCGCCGTAAAGGTGTTTGGCGACAATGATGGCAAAGGCCGTACCCACCACCAGCATCCACCACGGCAGCAGCGGCGGCAGGGAGAGACCGATCAGCACGGCGGTGAGCGCCGCACTGCCATCCATCAGGGCTGGCTTGATGGCGCGGCCACGGAGCTTGAGCACCAGCGCCTCGCACAGCAGCGCAGTGACCAGCGCCAGCAGGATTTGGATAAAGGAGCCCCAGCCGAAGAACCAGGTCTGGGCCAGCAAGCCCGGCACGCAGGCCAGGATCACCAGCAGCATCAGGGTTCGGGTCTGTTTGCGGTTATGGGCAAACGGCGCAGTCGCAATATTGAACATGAGTCTGTCGATTACCTTGTGGTTGTTCGGTCGGCTGACGGGGCATCTTCAGCGGCGGTCTCTGCGGCTCTGGCTGCCTCGGCCGCCAGCTTCTTCGCCTTGGCGCGGGCCACGGCGGCTGCAATGGCCGCTTTTTTCGGATCAACCGGGGCGTCAGCCGCAGGGGCGCTCGCTTCAGGCGCGGCAGTGACGGCAAGTGGTTGCTCACTGCTGGCTGCATCGCTTTGCATCGGCTCGGCCGGTGCGCGCTCACCCTCAGCTCCGGCACTTTCTACCCCAGCACCTGCATTTTCTACCTCAGCACTGGTACTTGCGCTCTGCTGGGCCAGTTTTTTGGCCTTGGCACGGGCGATGGCAGCGGCGATAGCAGCTTTCTTGGGATCGACCGCTTCGCTTGCAGCCGTATCGCTTTGGCTGGTGGTTACTTCGCTCTTGGCTACTGTATCGTCGCGGGGCTGCGCGCTGGCAGCTGGCTCACTCTGCGCACCTTCAGCACTGGCACTCTCGCCCTGCTGGGCCAGCTTTTTGGCCTTGGCGCGGGCAATGGCAGCGGCGATAGCGGCTTTCTTGGGATCAACCGCTTCGCTGGCCGCAGATGGCGCATCACTTTGGCTTGCAGCGGATTCGCTGGTGCCTTCGGTTGCAGTCAGATCGCCCTCAGCGCTGTCGCCCTGCTGCGCCAGCTTTTTGGCCTTGGCCCGCGCAATGGCAGCAGCGATAGCCGCTTTCTTGGGATCAACTGCTTCGCTGGCAGCAGATGGCGCATCGCCTTGCGAGCCTGCGTCTGCTACCGCGCTGTTGGCTGCGCTTACCGGTTCGCCACTGGCTTCGGCCTTTTTGGCCTTGGCCCGGGCGATGGCGGCGGCAATCGCCGCTTTTTTCGGATCAACCTCTGCCTTTTGCTGATCAGCATCTACCGCAGGGGCAGCAACGGCTTCGGCAGTCACAGGCTCGGCGCTATCGCCAGCCTGAGCGGCTTTCTTGGCTTTGGCGCGGGCCAGTGCGGCAGCGATGGCTGCTTTCTTGGGATCGCTGGCGGGGTCAACCGCCTCGGTGGATTGCAGCGCAGCGGCTGTTTCGCTGTTTGCGCTTTCCGCCAGTTTGGCGGCGCGGCGCGCCTCCGCTTCCCGTTTGCGGGCTTCGCGGGCGGCAATCACCGCGCTGTTGTCAGGCAAGCCCTCGGCGGTGGCGGCAATGGCTGTGATGGGGGCATCCTGCTTGGCCTTGATGCGGGCGAGGGCGGCTGCCACCGGATCTTCGCCGCCTGCGGCCGTCATGGTCTGACGGCGCTGGGCGGCGGCTTCGGCATGGCGCGCTTCGCGGGCCGCTTTCTCCCGCTCGAAACGGGCCTGCTTGGCCTCGAAACGCTGCTTGGCTCGTTCGGCTTTTTCGGCCTCGGCACGGGCTTCGCGAATGTCGTCTTTGGCGATCTTGTAGTACTGCACCAGCGGGATCTCGCTCGGGCAGACCCAGGCGCAGGCGCCGCACTCGATGCAGTCCATCAGGTTGAGCTTCTCGGCCTTGTCATACTCCTTGGCCCGACTGTACCAGTAGAGCTCTTGCGGCAGCAGAGTAGCCGGGCAGGCATCGGCACAGGCGCTGCAACGGATGCAGGGCTGCTCCGGGCCGGGGGCGGGCAGTTCGGCCTGCGTCGGCGCCAGCAGGCAGTTGGTGGCCTTGACCACTGGCACCATGGCGTGGGGCAGGGTAAAGCCCATCATGGGGCCACCCATGATCACCCGCTGCTCCGCTTCCGGTTGCAGCTCGAAACGCTGCAGCAGCCAGCGCACCGGCGTACCGAGGCGCACCCAAGCGTTGCCGGGTTTCTTGAAGCTGTCGCCGGTGAGGGTGACGATCCGCTCGATCAGCGGCTCGCCGTCGATAATGGCGCGCTTGATGGCAAACACGGTGGCGACGTTGAGCACCATGATGCCGATATCGACCGCGCGGCCCCCCTTGGGTACCTGACGGCCGGTCAGCAGCTCGATGGTTTGCTTGGCACCGCCCGAGGGGTACTTGGTCGGCACCGTCTTGACCAGCACATCTTCGTCGGTGGCGTGACGGGTCAGTTGCTCGATCGCCTCGGGCTTGTTGTCTTCCACCCCGATCAGGGTTAGTTTCGGTTTGAGCAGGTGCTTGAGCACCCGGATGCCATCCATGATCTCGTCGGCATACTGCTGCATCAACCGATCGTCGGTGGTGATATAGGGTTCGCACTCCAGCCCGTTGACGATCAGGATCTCGGTGAGCTGGCCGCGGCCGTCGAGCTTGCTGTGGGTCGGGAACACGGCGCCGCCAAGGCCCGCTACCCCCGCCTGCTGAATGCGCTCGAGCAGCTCGCCCCGCTCCAGATTCCAGTAATCGGCTTTGCCGTTACGCTCGCCCCACTCATCCTCCCCATCCGGGGTGAGAATGACACAGAGATCGCCGAGCCCGGAGGGGTGGGCAACCGTGTGGTTGCCAATCTCGGTGATGGTGCCGGAGGTGGAGGCATGGACAGGGACGACCCGCCCCTTGGCATAACGGGTCAGCGGCTGCCCTTTTTTGACCTTGTCGCCCACCTGCACAAGCAGATCGCCGGCGGGGCCTGCGTGCTGGCGCAGCGGAATGATGAGGCGCGGCGGCAGACCGGCGTCTACCACCGGGCTCTGGCTTGATTGCAGCTTGTTGTCGGCGGGGTGAATGCCACCGTGAAAGTCCCAGAGCGTGCCGGCTTTGATACGTTCGAGTAAGGAATGCATGGTTGCTCCGCTGTTTATTCCACTATCTTGACCGGAATCTTGCCCGGAACATGCACGTTATTGAGATCCCACTTCCAGTTATCGACCGTGGTGGGCACCGGGATCATCTCGATGCAGTCGGTCGGGCAGGGATCGACACAGAGATCGCAACCGGTGCACTCGTTGGCAATCACGGTATGCATCGCCTTGGTGGCGCCGACGATGGCATCCACCGGGCAGGCCTGAATGCACTTGGTGCAGCCGATGCACTGATCTTCGTGGATAAAGGCGACCTTCTTGACCGGCACGGCGGCCTCGTCACTGCCTCCCAGCGGCTGGGGCTCCACCCCCATCAGATCGGCAATCTTGCGCATGGTGGCCTCGCCACCGGGCACGCACTTGTTGATCTGATCGCCGTTGGCGAGCGCCTCGGCGTAGGGTTTGCAGCCGGGATAGCCGCACTGGCCACACTGGGTCTGGGGCAGCAGGGCATCGAGCTGATCGACGATGGGGTCTGCTTCCACATGAAACTTGACGGCGGCAAAGCCCAGGATAATCCCGAACGCCAGCGCCAGCAGGGTGAGCACCAGAATGGCAAAGAGAATATGGATCATGGTTATATCTTGATAAGGCCGGTAAAGCCCATAAAGGCCAGCGACATCAGACCGGCGGTGATCATGGCAATCGACACCCCGCGAAACGGCGCGGGTACATCGGCGGCGACCAGACGCTCGCGCATGGCGGCAAACAGGATCAACACCAGCGAGAAGCCGGTGGCGGCGCCAAAGCCGTAGATCACGCTCTGGATAAAGTCGTGTCGCTCATTGATGCTGAGCAGCGCCACCCCGAGCACCGCGCAGTTGGTGGTGATGAGGGGCAGGAAGATCCCCAGCAGGCGATAGAGGGTCGGGCTGCTCTTGCGCACCACCATCTCGGTAAACTGCACCACCACGGCGATCACCAGAATAAAGGCGAGGGTACGCAGATAGGCGATATCCAGCGGCAGCAGGATATAGTGCTCCACCAGATAGGAGCTGGCACTGGCGAGGGTCATCACGAAGGTGGTCGCCAGCCCCATGCCGATGGCGGTTTCCAGCTTGCCGGAGACTCCCATAAAGGGGCAGAGGCCGAGGAATTTCACCAGCACGAAGTTGTTAACCAGCACGGTGCCGATCAATAAAAGCAGGTACTCAGTCATCAATTACCGTCACTGAAAGTCGGGTTATCGGGGTTTGAAGGCGGGCGGTATTATCTGACGTTAGGGCCAGTTAAACAACCGCAAGGCCGCATGGTTATTATGCAACTGGATAATTTAGCCGGGGTTTTGGGCAAGATTGCGGTAGTTTGGCGAGCTGTTCGCGTGAGCACCATGACTAGAGGGTACTCAGAGGTTTTCGAACTCAGGCCAGTCAAGAAAAGAAGTTGTTCCTCTGATCCGTTCCGGCAGCCAGCCCAATGTCTGAAAATCGGCATTTTTGAGTCCGCACTCCCAAATCCTGAACACTCGCCAGCCAGCTTCATGCAGCTGTTTTTCAACCAGTTCATCACGAGCGGTATTGGTCACAAATTTGTGCAGCCAGAATTCGGTATTGCTTTTGGGTATTGCAGCAAAGCGGCAGCCAGGATGGCGATGCCAAAAACAGCCATGAACGAAAATGCAGAGCCGGTAGCGGGGAAGAACGATATCAGGTTTACCGGGAAGCTCTTTGACATGCACTCGAAAACGAAATCCCAATCCATGAAGATATTTGCGCAGTGTCAGCTCAGGGCGTGTGTTTTTGCTTTTGATGCCAGCCATCATGGCTGAACGGGTTGTAGTATCGACAACATCCATGCTTTTGCTTCCTGCTTGGCGAGCTTCCTGGTATCTTTGTGGCCTGATCAAAAACACAGTAATTTTCAATGAGCATTTTTTCATCATCCATCCCCGTTGTCGATTTGTTTGCCGGTCCAGGTGGTTTGGGTGAAGGTTTTTCATCTCTCAACGATGGCAAGGCATTCGAGATTAGGGTTTCCGCGGAGAAGGACCCAATAGCACGTGAAACCTTGAGACTTCGCTCCTTTTATCGTCTGCTCAAGAATCATCGACGAGATTGCCTTCAGGACTATTACCGGTATTGCAATGGTGAAGCTGAACAAGCATTTACCGAACAGACCATTGATCTATGGGAAAAGGCTGGTTTGGAAGCCATGTCTCTGGAGATCGGCAGTGAATCTGGCAATCAACGACTTGATCAGGCAATTACCAAGGCGCTTGAAAACAGAAGCGAATCTCAGCCATGGGTGTTGATTGGTGGGCCTCCCTGCCAAGCATACTCTCTTGCGGGGCGTTCCAGAAACAAGGGCAAATCCGATTACAAGCCGGAAGAAGATCATCGGCACTTTTTGTACAAAGAGTATCTGCGGATTATTCAAAGAAACAGGCCGGATATATTTGTCATGGAGAATGTCAAAGGCATTCTATCTTCAAAGATAAATGGGGATTTCATTTTTCATCAGATACTGCGAGATCTGGCAAACCCCAATGCCGCATTGGATATGCCCGATGATGGTTTGCGTTACCAGATAGTTTCGCTTGTCAGTGACGAGGTATTCAGGGATGGCGATGACCCCAAGGAGATTGATGCCAGAAAGTTCATCATTCAATCAGAGGAATACGGCATTCCACAAGCTCGTCACCGGGTGATTCTGCTTGGCATTCGTGGTAATCACTCCTTAACTGACTTGCCCAAGCTATCCAGAACCAATCCTGTGACGGTAAAACAGGTTATTGGAAGCCTGCCTGTATTACGCAGCAAGCTAAGCAAGCAACATGATTCTTATGAAAACTGGGAATCGTTGGTAAGAAATGAGCTCAAGTCACTTGGTGTCTCCGCGTTGAATGGCCCTGCGCAGATAACACCACTTGCTACAAAACTTTCCGATGCCGCAAAGCATTTGAATGCACGAAATACCGGTGGGCTACGGAGTAGAAAGAGTGACAAAGATGGGTTCACTAATATCAGAGAGTACGATGACTGGTATTTAGATGCTGAGCTGAATGTCTGGTTGAATCATGAAACTAGAGGTCATCGTATAGATGACTTGGCTCGTTACGGATTTGCAGCATGCTTTGCGGAAAAACATGGGCGCTCACCTAAAGGTCATGCTGATTTTTGCCTGCCTGGACTGGCTCCAGATCATAAAAACTGGGAGTCTGGCAATTTTTCTGACAGATTCAGAGTTCAGTTGGCTGATGCACCATCAACGACAATCACTAGTCATATCTCGAAGGATGGTCATTATTTCATCCACTACGATCCAAGACAGTGTCGTAGTCTGACAGTGAGAGAAGCCGCACGTTTACAGACATTTCCTGACAACTATTTCTTCCAAGGAGGAAGGACTCAGCAGTATCATCAGGTTGGAAATGCTGTTCCCCCATTACTTGCGCGCAGAATAGCTGATGTCGTATTTAGCATTCTGCAAGGGTAATGGATTGTGTTGCTAGATTGTAAGGTAAAATAGAGAAGGTTATCTGATGGCTAGCGTAAGACAACATCCACCAAGTGCAGCGTGTTTGTCTGCCTCTATGAGAGATATAGGTTACTCGCTCGAAACAGCTATTGCAGATTTGATAGATAACAGTATTTCTGCTGGTGCCAGTAAGATCGAGATTATTTGTGATGTTGCATCAACATCTCCGGCAGTGGTAATTCTCGATAATGGCGGAGGTATGACCGAAGATGAGTTATTGGTAGCTATGCGTCATGGAACGCATAATCCCGGTCTGATACGCTCATCGCATGATCTTGGCCGCTTTGGCTTGGGCTTGAAAACTGCTTCTTTTTCACAATGTCGCTCTCTAACCGTAGTTAGCATCAAGCAAGGACTCATATCTGGCGCGGAATGGAATCTAGATCGCATTGATGCATCGGACGACTGGCTTCTATCAATTCTGGAGCCTGCTGAGATTGAAACATTGCCCCATATTGGGTTGCTTGGCGACACTGGTACAGTAGTCATCTGGCGTGAGCTGGATAGATTGATGGAATATGAAGTCGGAGCTCGCCGGGATGAAATCGTCCACGAAAAACTGGAGGCTGTTGGCAGGCATCTTTCCCTTGTATTTCATCGTTTTCTTTCTGGAGAGATAAAGGGATATTCCAAGATTTCACTCAGCATAAATGGTCATCCGATTACAGCATTCGATCCTTTCTGCAGAAAAAATCCTGCCACTCAGATTCTTCCTGAAGAGGTTGTGTACATTGGCGATGCTCAAGTTCGCCTGCAGCCTTTCATTTTGCCACATCATAGTCGCTTGTCAGCCTCCGAATATGACTATTACCAAGATCGCAGTGATTTTATTTCCAACCAAGGTTGCTATGTATATAGAAATGGGCGCCTGATGGCATGGGGCGATTGGTTTCGTATTGTACCTAAAGGAGAAACCACCAAGTTGGCGCGGGTACAAATTGATTTCCCAAACACTCTCGATGAAGAATGGACTATCGATATCAAGAAGTCGCGAGCTCGTCCGCCTCATGCTGTACGTGAACGTCTACGTCAGATTCTTGCGAAGGTCACTGCTCGCAGTGTAACAGTCCACCGAGGACGTGGACAAAAACTTTTCCATAATATTAGCTCTCCATTGTGGGAGCGGTATGCAGATCAAAAAGGGATTAGATATTCGCTGAATATCTCACATCTTCTTGTACAAAAACTTAAAGAGCGGCTCGATGGTGAAGGTATTCGTCATCTTGATCTTCTTCTTGCTGCAATATCCACATCTTTACCTGTTGAAATGGTGTATTCAGATTATTCAGCCAATCCTCGAGAGGTAGAGGTGAAGCAGACTTTTTCAATACAAGAGATACAGGGGCATCTTCATGACCTAAAAAAAGCACTCTGGGGAGAGCTTACTGGTAATGTCGAGGTATTTCGGGATGTGGTTAGGTCAATTAAATTATTTGAAGATCATAGTTCTATCGTTGAGGAATATATAAAAAAGGAATTTTTATGACGCTCCAGAATGATAAGGCAAAAGTTTTACTAGCAGCATTGATTGGTGCTTTTGATGATCAAGAAGAACTCCCATTGTATGATGATATTGCCGAAAAAGCCGCAGGGCTGGCCCCTCTAATTGGATACATTGGTCCTCTCCATAATATAATCTCTGAGGCTGAGGCTATAATGCCATCACGGATGAACGCAGGTGTATCTCTTGTTGACGTTAATGCGCCTCATGATGAGGATTGGATTCATAAACGAGATATCATAAGTATATATGGGGATGCTTATGGTGGATATCTACGAAGCCAAGGTTGGAAGCCAACAGTAGTAAACACCCTCCTAAATGGTGATGCTTCAAAAATTCTTGGATTGCTTCAAGACCCTACGAGTAAAGATGCTTGGAGCCGTCGTGGTCTTGTTATTGGTCATGTTCAGTCCGGAAAAACGGCTAACTACATGGGGGTGATTGCAAAAGCGGCTGATGCCGGTTATAAATTTATCATTGTCATTGCTGGTATTCATAATAATCTTCGTAAGCAAACTCAACAGCGTGTTGATGAAGGATTTGTTGGACGTTCTAGCGATCCTGCAGACCGTGTGAGTATCGGAGTCGGGCTTGATAGAAGCTACCCTAATCCTGTGACGCTCACTAATATCATTTCAGATTTCAATAAGCAGATGGCTGACAGAAGTGGTGCTCAGCTTAACGATTTCAAAAAACCTGTCATTATCGTCATCAAGAAAAATGTGAAAACTCTCGAGGCTCTACACGTCTGGCTTCGTGAATTGAATGCAAAAGGAAGGGACCGAATTGCCGACGTTCCCATGCTGGTCATTGATGATGAGGCTGACAATGCCTCGATCAACACAAATAAGCCAGATATTAATCCAACAGCGACCAACTCGTGGATAAGAAAAATACTACGTCTCTTCACTAAAAACTGCTATATCGGATATACTGCCACCCCGTTTGCAAACATATTCATAGATCCAGATGCCTTCGATAAGGAGGCCTACGAAGAGCTATTTCCCAAAGACTTCATTCATGCACTGGATGCGCCAACAACTTATTTTGGCCCTGACAAGGTTTTTCTGAACGATGAAAGCAGCGATGCTATTATCAGGAAGATTACGGACTGTGAAAATTATCTTCCTCTATCGCATAAGAATGGTTTTCCTGCATTAGAGCTGCCACCCAGCCTTTACCACGCCCTCGATCAATTTATTATCGCAAGAGCTATACGTAATCTTCGTGGGCAGAAAAGAAAGCACTGCTCGATGCTGATAAATGTATCGCGTTTTGTATCCGTGCAGAAAGAAGTTAAAAGTTTCATAGAAATTCGCTTAGAGCGGATACGCGAAGCAGTGAAGGCAAACTACATGATGCCGGAATCTACATCAGCGAAAAATGGACATATGGCGAGGCTACGATCGGTGTTCGATGCTGAATTCGCAGGCAATGAGCAGGGTGGGAAGCATTACTGCTGGGAGGAAGTAAAAGCCGCGCTCTGGTGTGTTTTTGAGCATATGCGGGCCTATGTGGTTAACAGTAAAAGCGACGAAATTCTGGATTTTGCAAAGTATGAAAAGGATGGGGTTGGCTTGACCGCGATTGCTATTGGCGGTCTTAGTCTTTCACGCGGTCTTACCATTGAGGGGCTGACTATCAGCTACATGTACCGCAATACAAAGATGTATGACACGCTGATGCAAATGGGGCGCTGGTTTGGCTATCGGCCGGGCTATGAGGATATCTGCCGTGTTTGGCTGTCCACTGATTCTATCAACTGGTACAAGCATATAGCGCTCGCTTCAGACGAGCTCCGCCAACAGATTACCCGAATGCGACAGGCTGAGATGAGCCCTAAAGATTTTGGTCTCTATATCAAATCCCATCCCGATAGTCTGCTAGTAACTGCTGCAAATAAGATGCGCAACGGTGAAAAAGTCATTCTAAATCAGAATTTCACCGGCCTCCTTGTCGAAAGTTACGACCTTCCCCTAAACCCAGAGATCAATGCTGCAAACGAGGCTCTGATCGAAGAATACTGGCGAAACGGTTTTGGCGGAGTGATTGAAGACACGAAGCAAAAGGGCTTGTTTATCCCTAATGTGGATGTTGAGAGAATTGAAGAGTTTCTACTTCGGTTTAAGTCGCATAAAGATGCAAGGCAGAGGAAAATGTCTGCAATTGAATATCTTCGAGCCATTTCGGCGCAGTATCCGAAAGGTGATGTTCTTTTGATTTCCAAGGGGCCAGTCGATTTTGATAGATTTCGCCTCGGGGTACAGGAGCGGACTGCTGAAGATGCAACGTCGGACAAATGGCGTGTTTCGGGGTACCGTGTTGCCAGTCGAGGTGACGAAAAGCTCGGTCTCAAACCGGAGCAGATTATGGCTGCAGAAAAACTGGCAACGGAGGGCTCTAAGAGTAGAGCGACAGGCCCTTCGGACATTCATTATCGGGTAGTGCGTGACAAGCCTTTACTAATGCTTCACGTCCTGGAGCCGACCGATAAGGCGGAATTGGCGGGAGTTCGGGTTCCTGCATGGGGGTTAAGCTACCCTGATGGTCTGTACGGCGTCGAGATTGAAGTCATAGCCAACAAGGTTTGGATGGAGCAAATGTACGGGTCTCTAGACGATAATCCTGACGCCGATGAGGATTATGACGATGAATAAAATTGTTCCATGGGATGGCATACCGATTCCGTCGGCAGATCTCAGTGTCCTGCGTGTTGCTGGAACCACTGGTATCCCCATTTACTGGGGCCGAGATCCGAGCTCGCAATGCCTGCTAATTATTGAGCTTGGCGGCGACCACATCGCACAGTTTCGCCGGGATATTTTCTCAGTGCATGGCATTGGTATTGATCTTCGCAATTCTAATGATACCGGTCGGCAGCGCCTTATTCTTACGCTGGCGCGTCATATCGATAGTGACCTATTTCATGGCCTTTGCGAAACATTAATAGCCAGTCTAAAAAATGTTGCTGATCCTGCGATAGCACTTGCAGTTACACTTGCCCATTTAAAACGTTGGAAAGCATTCTTGGCTGGCCGTAATGCTAGGCTGCTTTCATCGGAGGAGGTTCGTGGCCTTTTTGGAGAACTTCATATCCTTCGAACGCTTTATCACAAAACTCTCCCACAGGCTGTAGCTGTTGATGCTTGGTGTGGGCCTGATGATTCTCATCATGACTTCATTTTTGGTAACCGTGCCATAGAAGTTAAGTCACTTTCCTGTCGTGAGCGCAGCACTGTTCGAATTTCTTCTGAGGATCAACTTGAATCGCTTTCTGATAAATTGTTTTTGCTGACGCAGCGTATTAGCGATATGCCTAGTTCCGAACACTCCTTGTCATTGAATGGTATAGTCACGCTGATAAAGGACGAACTGATGGATTCCGAGGCTATCGAGCTGTTCATGGATAAGCTAGCAAATGTGGGTTATGCGCCGCTTGCTGAATATGACACGCCTTCTTTTGTTGTGAGTGGTGCTCAGGGATATCATGTTACCGCCGACTTTCCGCGGCTGATAAGGTCTAAATTACCGCAGGGCGTAACCAAGGTGACTTACGACCTTATGTTGGAGGACATCGAGCCATTTTCTTGTGCTCAAACAGATATTTTTAGCGGGTACTAAATGGACACAACCACTGAGGTTTTCTTCCACAACTTTCGGCAAGAGTTGTTAGCTGGAGCTGAAGCCAATGGTCGGTTTCAGCTTGACGAATTCATGGAAGCTGTTGCAGCTGAGCTGATCGATACCGGTTTTACTGAAGGTTTCGAACTCTGTCATTACCGGGCCCAGCGTGGTATGCGTGTTGATGGGTTCTGGTTTAATGATGAAGGAGTTCTAGATCTTTTTATTGCTGATTTTGATTCAAGGAATGAGCTAACAACCCTCAACAAAGCGGATGTAACTGCGGCATTTAAACGAATTTCCAAGTTCTTCGAAACAAGTGCCAATAAGCATTTAGCTAGAGATTTGGAGGTGACATCACCGGAGTTTGGTCTCGCCAAGCAAATTGAGGAGCGAATTACCACTCTACGGCAGATTAATCTGATCCTTTTTTCCGAACGCATACTCAGCGAGAAAATCCAGACCCTATCCGATGCAATAGTTGCTGGTATACCAACGATTTATCACATTTGGGATATCTCACGCCTGCATCGTCAGAGAAGTTCTCGAAACCATAAAGAACCACTTGATATCGATTTCATGCAGATGTTTGGTAAAGGAATTCCCTGCCTTCCTGCTCACTTGGGAACCGATGCTTATCAATCCAATCTCATGGTCATGCCTGCAGATGTGTTGGCAACCCTGTACGAAAAATTCGGTGCTCGCTTGCTTGAGCAGAACGTGCGTACGTTTCTGCAGGCTCGCGGCAACGTGAATAAAGGGATCAGGGCCTCGATCTTGAATGAGCCAAGCATGTTTTTTGCTTACAACAATGGGATAACTGCTACTGCGCAGGAAGTTGAAACAGTGATGACGACTTCTGGCCTTGTAATTACAAGAGTTGTGGACCTTCAAATTGTCAATGGCGGACAGACGACGGCATCACTGTTTCATACACGCAAGCGTGACAAGGCTGATTTGTCCCAGATATTTGTTCAAATGAAGCTGTCTGTCATTGATAGTCTTCAAAGTGAGGCGGTTGTACCAAAAATATCAGAGTATGCAAATACCCAGAATAAGGTGAATGCTGCAGATTTTTTCTCAAATCACCCTTTCCATGTTCGAATGGAAGAGTTCTCACGCCGTATATGGGCTCCTGCGCAACAAGGATTGCAACGTGAGACCCGATGGTTCTACGAGCGAGCACGCGGCCAATATGCCGATGCGCAGTCGAAACTTACCCCTATGGAACAGCGCAAATTTAAAGCTGAGCATCCGAAGCAACAGATGTTCACTAAAACCGATCTTGCGAAATTCGAAAATGTTTGGGATGACCATCCCAAGTGGGTAAATCTTGGTTCTCAGAAGAATTTTGCACGTTATGCCGCTCGGATAGGGGGGGAATGGGATAAATCATCCGACGAGTTCAATGAGTTTTACTTCAAGAGAGCTATCGCTAGAGCTCTAATGTTCCGTGCAACAGAACGAATTGTTTCTGCTCAGTCTTGGTACAACGGTGGGTACCGTGCAAACATTGTAGCCTATACATTGGCGCTACTCGGCTATATCACGAAGCTGCGAAATGCAAATATAGATTTTTTGGATGTCTGGAATATGCAGAAAGTTAGCCCTGCACTTGAAAAGACCATCGCAGTCGTGTCAACAGCTGTGAATGATGATGTCATCAGACCCCCGCAGGGTATTTCCAATATTTCCGAGTGGTGCAAGAAAGATGCATGCTGGGCAAGGATACAGGCCCGTGTCGAAGCTATAGCGAATTCTCTTCCAGCCGAATTTTACGCTGGACTGATTTCACTCGATGAGCAAACCGCTACTATTCGGTCGGCAAAGCAGACACAGAGAATAGATAACGGTATTGAGACACAGAAAAAAGTGCTTGCAGTGTCCGCAACAGAATGGGCTCGTATCCATCGGTCGCTGATTGAGAAGGGCCTCCTCACGCCAAAGCAAGACAGTGCATTAAGGGTGGCCATGCAGCTCCCCTCCAAGTTTCCGACCGAGAAACAAAGTGCGGTGTTGCTGGAGATGCTTGAAAAAGGAAGGCTGGAAGGGGTGACGGTACATGAGGGCTGAATATGTAGCCCATTCCTATCGATGGTGCCCTTGAAAAAGTTCTAGCAAGCAAAAAGCCGACCACAAAGTGTTTACGATTTTTAGGTTGGTCCCAGTGCGGCTGGCCTGTACTCCGATCCCGTAAATAGATGGTGGATAAAGGGTTGCCTGAACCGGCGCCACCTGATGATGCGCGGATTGCGCGCCACGGCACAAATGGGCTTCCACTTGCCGGGTAAGATGGGGTTGCCCGCCGTGGCGACGACAGTCGGATGCTTGCGGGTATATGCCGGTCACATCAGCCAGATCACCACCAGGAGGTAACCATGATCAGCCATATCGACCATCTGGTATTGACGGTCAGTGATATCGAACGGGCCGTGGCGTTTTACAGTTCGGTGCTCAATATGGAGGCCATCACCTTCGGTGCGGGGCGCCGGGCGGTAGGGTTTGGCAACCAGAAGATCAATCTGCAACTGCTTGGGCAGGAGCCGCGCAACCGGGCGCAGGTGGGGTCGGGGGATGTCTGCCTTATCACCCGCTGGCCGCTGGAGCAGGTGATGGCCCAGCTTGCCTGCCACGGGGTGGAGATTGTCGAGGGGCCGGTGACCAAAAGCGGGGCTTGCGGGCCGATAGAATCCATCTACTTCCTCGACCCTGACCAGAACCTGATAGAAGTGAGCATCTATCCCTGACAGGGTTGGTGCGGCGCCTGACGGTGCAACACCTATCAGAATCACTCTACTTCCTCGACCCGGATCAGAACCTGATAGAAGTGAGCATCTATCCCTGAGCCCACCAAGCCATCACTCCCATCGCCATCATCAATAGAAAGGGGCCGTCAATTGACGGCCCCTTTCTTGTATCGCCATCGACCCAGCGCCAGTGGCTCTTTGCCGATACTCCAGAAACATCCTAGAAAGGCGCGCTGCTCTCGTCGCTCTCCTGTAAAAACAGCTCCAGCTCGGCCTGATGGGCCGCATCAGGTTGACCACTGCTGGCAGGAGTTACAGCGGCAGGTCGGGCGACAGGAGGGGCGGTGAGGGTCTCCATTACCCGCTGCTGCAGATAGGGGTAGAAGGGGTTGGAGGAGGTGCGGGTGAGGGCGCCGGGGTTGACGATCAGCACGCCACGCTCGCCACGCAGGGCCAGACCGCCGAGATTGATGCCATATTGCTCCCGCTGCTCCGGGCGCGCCGCCATGCCATAGAGGGGGTCGTCCATCGGGAAGGGGAGCGCCACGTGGGAGAGGGAGTAGATCTCCTTGGGATAATCGACATCCAGCGGGCGGACCTGCTCAGGCTGATCGCCGGTGGCCAGCGTTCTGGCCTGCGTCGCGGGGGAGGCGGGGTCCACATTGCCCACCACGGTGAGGCGATAGTGCCCGGGGGCGTTTGGCAGCAAGCGGTGCAGCGCCAGCTCGGAGGCCGAGCTCATCAGCGGGCCAAACAGGGTGCTGCGGTTGATATCAAACAGCACCAGTTCGCTGCCGTTGGCCGGCAGGTAGTGGTAGAGATCGGCAATGATGGAGCGGGTGCTGACGGTGTAGTCCATCACCGACTGGAAGGTGAGGGCGGGGGGAAATGCCGCCAGCTCGCCACTGGCGGCCAGCTGGCGCACCTGCTGCTGAATGGCGTGGGTCAGGCGGTAGGACTGGCGCGCGCCGTTGACCGGGAACGAGTTGTACTTGAACGGGTTGAACTCCGGCATGGTGTCGAGCCAGGCGGCGTTGGCAAAGGCGGGCAGCAGGGCAGGCACGGCCTTGATCCCGGCGAAGCGGGCAAAGCGGGTCACCCCGATCATCGGGGAGATCAGCACCAGCCGATCCGGTTTTGCCAGCGCACCGCTCGGGTCGGCCAGCGCATCGAACGCATATTTCACCGCCAGCGCGCCGCCGTTGGAAAAGCCCACCAGATGCAGCGGCCGCTTGCCCGGTGCCAGCAATCTGGCCTCCCGCACCGCCAGTCGGGTGGCGGCCAGCCAGGTTTCCCAATCCACATCCACGAGGCCTGCGGGCACGGTGCCGTGGCCGGGGATCCTCAGCCCCAGCGCGATAAAGCCCTGCTGCTGATAGCGTCTGGCCAGATGGCGCAGGCTGTAGGGGGAGTCGGTCAGGCCGTGCAGCAGCACCGCCACCCCTTTGACTTCCCCCTCGGGGCGCAGCAGATAGGAGCGGTTCCAGTTCTGCTGAAAGCGGGCGGGATTGATGGGGGCGTCCTGATAGTAGCGATTGCTGGCCAGTTGCTGCTCCGGCGGCGTCTTGGCGACTACCTCGGTGGCCACCAGCTCGAACAGCTCTGCTTCGCGGGCCAGATAGGCTTGCCAGTCGCTGTTGTCGAGCTCCTCGGCGCTGAGTTCGGGGGGCACCACTGTGTGCCACAGCTGCAGCGGCGCTGCCTGCCAGGCGAAGTAGGCGATCACCGCCCACGCGGTCAGCAACAGCAGCAACAGGGTCAGCAGAGCACGGCGAACAAGGCGGCGAGTGTGAGCCAGCATGGTGCAATCCTTGGCGATAGAGATGGGGCCGCCTCTGGGCGGGCGAGTTCGGCGCAGCACATTTGGCGCGGCCAACCGGCTTAAAGCCTAATGGAAACAAGGTGATATGTATAGTTGATGGCGTTCGTCCGCGCTGGCTGTGGGCACCAGATCCTGCCGTTGGCATCAGGCTGGCCGTTCGAAGGCTGCATCGCGGGCCATCTGGCGCTGTGAACTTATCCGCGGATGCCCGCTTGGGCGCTGCGACCTTGCAACTATCTGCCCCTGAAAGGGGGCAATTATGCTACTGTAGCGGCGTTTTTTGATGGATAAGCTGGCATTGGCCTTTTTTGAAGATGGAATGGTATGCAGAACTTTGACGTAGTGAATTGGCTGATGCAGCAAACAGCCTCCCCGGCACAGCCGGAACAGGCGATGGCACAACCGGGCGCGGCCCAGAACCTGTGGCAGGTGATCCATGCTGGCTAACGAATCCATGCGCCTGAACAAATACATCAGCGAGAGCGGTATCTGCTCGCGCCGCGAGGCCGACCGCTTTATCGAGCAGGGCCACGTCTTTATCAACGGCAAGCGCGCCGGGATTGGCGATCAGGTGCAGGTTGGTGATCTGGTCAAGGTGAACGGTCAGGTGATCGAGCCGCGCGAGGCGGACAGTCTGGTGCTAATCGCCCTCAACAAGCCGGTGGGCATCGTCAGTACCACGGAGGCGGGCGAGAAAGACAATATCGTCGATTTCGTCAACCACAGCACCCGGGTCTTCCCCATCGGGCGGCTCGACAAGGATTCGCAGGGGCTGATTTTCCTCACCAACCACGGCGATCTGGTCAACAAGATCCTGCGGGCAGGCAACGATCACGAGAAAGAGTATCTGGTGACCGTCGACAAGCCGGTGACCGACGAGTTTGTGCGCGGCATGGCGGCCGGGGTGCCGATCCTTGGTACTGTGACCAAGAAGTGCAAGGTGAAGAAAGAGGCACCGTTCGTCTTTCGCATCACCCTGGTGCAGGGGCTGAATCGCCAGATCCGCCGCATGTGCGAACACTTCGGTTTTGAAGTGACCAAGCTGGAGCGTATCCGCATCATGAACGTCAGCCTCAAGGGGCTGCCGGTGGGCGAGTGGCGCGATCTGACCGACGACGAGCTGATCGATCTGTTCAAGCTGATTGAGGACTCCTCCTCCGAGGTGAAACCGGCCAAAGGCGACAAACCCAAGGCGGCCAAGGCCCCTGCGGCGCAAACCGCCAAACCGGGGCAGGGCAAGAAGCCGCGCCGCGATGATGATCACGAGATTGGCGGGCGTCCTAATGTGCCGGGCCCGGAGGCTTTCGAGAAGAAGCTGCCGGTGGGCAAGGGGGGCGCGGGTAAAGGTGCTGCCAACAAGGGCGGCGCTGGCAAAGGGGCTCCCAAGGGTGGCAAACCGGCCGCTGGCAAGCCGCGCACCGCTAACACCGGACGGCAGAAGAAGGGGCGCTAAGTTGCTCCCCTGAGTGGCATCAGCCGCCAGTCATCTCCAATACGGTTATCCCCAACACTATTATCTCCAACACACCGGCCTCAGGCCGGTGTGTTGTTTTGGGCAGCAGAGCTGGTTGGGAGGGGGGCCGAAATGGTCGGCTCGCTGGCGGTCGGTAACCCCATGACGCGGGGATAGTGGCGCGGGTCTAGGCGCAGCACCAGCAGGCTCATCAGCAGCAAGCCCCCCAGTTGCCACTGCCAGGCGGCCGCAAAGTCGCCCACATAGTGATAGAGCCGCGCCGCCACCCAGGGGCCGGTGGCCGCCAGCATAAAGCCGAACCCCTGCATCAGGGCGCTCAGGGTGCCTGCGCGGCGCGGGTCTGGCAGGTGATCGAGCGCAATCACCATGATCAGCGAAAAACTGCCGCCAAGACCGGCGCCGCACAGCATACACCAGAGAATGGGGGCGCTGGCTGGCGCCAGCCAGAGGCCGCCGAATCCCGCCAGCTGCATGGCAATTGCCAGCGCCATCCATGGCCGCCGATCCATCTTGCGGGCGGCCAGCAGCGGCAGGCCGAGGCCACTGGCAGTCTGGGCCAGTGCCAGCCAGGCGACCAGCTCGCCCGCCTGCGCGGCGCTCCACCCATTCGCCATATAGGCGGGGGCCAGCCAGGCCACTACGATGCCGTAACCGCTGTTGATGATGCCAAAGCAGACGATCAGCAACCAGCTGCGGGGCAGGGTGATCAGCCGCTGTTCGCCGTGGGGAATAGCGACTGCCGCGGTGCTTGGCAGACGCACTTTCCACCCCAGCCAGACGAGGGCCAGCAGCACCGGCAGGCTCCAGAGTGCCAGCGCCCGCGACCAGTCGAGGCTCACTGCCAGCCTTGGCGTGAGGCTGGCCCCCAGCGCCCGCGACCAGTCGAGGCTCACTGCCAGCCTTGGCGTGAGGCTGGCCCCCAGCGCCCCTCCCCCCATCATGCAGGCGGAGAAGATCCCCATCACCAGCGGCACCTTGCGGGCGAAGGCCTGCTTGATAAGGGCGGGCAGCACTCCCTGCACCAGTGCCGACCCCAATCCACACAGCGCCGCGCTGGCGATCAGCAAGGCACCGCTTTGGGCATCGAAGCGCATAGCGCTGCCAATGCCGAGCAGCAGCAGGGCCGCCCCCAATAGTTGGCACGCACTGGCGCGCCGACGCAGGCTGGGGGTGAGCAGCACGCCAACCCCGATCAGCCAGAGCGGCAACAGGGTAAGCCAGGCGAGGGTGTCCATCCCCAGCGACAGGGCGCGGCCAATCTCGCCGCTCAGCGGGCCGATGGCGGTAAGAAAGGGGCGCAGATTCAGGCCAGTCAGGATCACCAGCACCAGCAGTGCGGTCTGGCCTGCGGGTTGATCCGCATTTTGTTGATTCATCGGGTGCTGTTTCCGGTTCTGAGAGAGACAGGGGGCTTTCGGGACGCGGAGTCATCGGGGCTGAACATGGCAGATCACCGTCAAAGGAGGCAAAAGCGCCAGCCTAGCGGCGAAACAAACCATTTGGAAATTAAATGATAAAATGAGTTTCAGTGATTTTATAAATGGAGAAACCCATGCTGGATCCCCTGTTACTGCGCAGTTTTGTCGCCATTATCGACACCGGCAGCTTTACCCGCGCCGGTGAACGGGTCCATCTGACCCAATCCACCATCAGCCAGCAGATCCGCCGCCTTGAGCAGCAGCTTGGCTGCCCACTGCTGGATCGCGCTGGCCGTCAGGTGGTGGCGACGGCGGAGGGGGAAAAATTGCTGGGGCTGGCCCGCCGCATTCTGGCGCTGCTGGCACAGGCCGAGGAGCAGGTGAGCGAGGGGAGCGTGTCCCTCAGCCTCGGGGTGCCGGAGGATTTCGCCGCAGGGGCCATTACCCCGGTGCTGGCCGCCTTTGCCCGCGACTACCCCGAGGTGCGGTTGGAGGTGCAAAGCGGCCTGAGCCACGAGATCTGGCAGCGCTTCGAGGCGGGAGAGCTGGATCTGGCGCTGGTCAAGCAAACGCGGGGGCAGGGTTCGCCCCTTGCCAGCTGGCGCGAGCCGCTGGTGTGGGTCGACAGTCGCGACTGGCCCGCACGGGAACGGGATCCGCTGCCGCTGGTGGTGTTTCCGAGCGAAGGGCTCTATCGGCGGCAGATGACCGAGGCGCTCGATGGCCTCGGTCGGCGTTGGCGTATTGCCTATGTCAGCGCCAGCCTTGCCAGTTTGCAGGGGGCGGTGAGCGCGGGGATCGGGGTGAGCTTGCTACCCAAAAGGTTGATGCCCGCCGATCAGCTGGCCCTGACCCAGTGGCCCAAGGTGGCGCCGGTGGAGCTGGCGCTCCATGCCGGGGTAAGCGGGAGTGAGCCGCTCACCCGCTTGAGTTCGGCCCTGATCGCCCTCTGTGACGAGGTGATGGGGCCGCAGTGAGTGGCTCTGTGGGGAAAAACTGGCGTCGGAAAGATAAGGCAGAAAAAGTGCGGGGAGGGATCAGTGATCCTTCCCCTCCGCCAGCTTGCGCTCGTAATCCTGTTTCACAATGGCCAGTGCCGCCAGCACCAGCTCGGGAGCCAGCTCATTGGTTTCCAGCAGTTCAATCAGATCCACCGCGAGTTTTACCTCGGGCGGGGCAGTTTCCAGTGACATGGGCAGGGTTCCGGTTGCGGGAAGAGGGGGGATTATACAGGGGCGCCGCCGCAGGCCGAAAGCGCCCGCTGTATCGGGAAGGGGAATCACCAGGGTCAGAGGTGCTGGCGCATCTCCTTGTCGATCTCCTCGCGCAGGGCGATCAGCTTTTTGGCGTACTGCTGCAACTGCAGATCGCTCTCGCTCACCGGTTGCCACTGAGGTACCGGGGTCGGCTTGCCCTGCTCATCCATCGCCACAAAGATGATGATGCAGTGGGTGGTCTTGTGGCGCTCGGTGTCGGTGGGGTGGCGGCTGTAGACATCTACCGCCAGATGCATGCTGGTGGTACCGGTGTGGATCACCTGGGCGTGCACCTCTACCAGCTGGCCAATCTGGATGGGGCGCAAAAAGCGGATCCCCCCCACATAGACGGTCACCGCATAGCCACCGCACCAGCCAGCGGCGCAAGCATAGCCCGCCTGATCGATCCATTTCATCACCATGCCGCCATGCACCTTGCCGCCGAAATTGACGTCAGAGGGTTCGGCCAGAAATTGCAGGGTCAGTTCGCGGGGGGGGATCATGCTCTCTCCTTGGTTCGGTGTCATTGGCGGTAGCTCTTGCGGTAGGCGTCAGCCTGTTGGCAGGGGGGCAGGTTGTTGAGGTCGGGCCGCTTGTTGCCCTCGCGCTGGCCGAAGCTGGCAAACTCCTGCTGACACTTGTCGGCCTTGCCGTCCTCCTTGATGCAGGCGTCGATCCGCTGTTGCTTGCCCTGCTCGACCAGTTGCTGCTGAGCTTGCTGGCAGGCGGCATCCAGCTTGGCCTGCTGGGCTGAGCGATCCAGCTCGCTGGCGGCACTGGCGGTGCCGCACAACAGCAAAACCACGAAAGGGGTGATGATGCACATCCTGATGCTCCTTGTTGACCTGTTTCAGGTATACCGCGAATGGCGGCAGGATGCACAGGGGACGGCGCAATAATGGGGGCCCATTCACTCTTGGTTCATGACGCCAGCGCCAGCATGGGGCGAACAATAGCGAGGTGTCACGATGAAACAGATGCTGGAACAGTTGCTGGGGGCTGGCAAAGGCTGGCTCAACGAAGGTGGAGACAAGCGCAAGGGGCAGATGCAGGGGGCGCTGGCCGGCGGTGCGCTCGGTCTGCTGCTGGGCAATAAAAAAGTGCGCAAATATGGCGGCAAGGCCGCTGCCGTGGGCGGCGCCGCAGCCCTTGGTGGGCTGGCCTACAAGCTCTATCAGGATTGGCAGGCCCAGCAGGCGGCGCCCGCCCAGCCCACCCATCCCATCAGTGGGCTGGAAGGCAATGCGCTGGATGCCCGCGCGGCGCTTTTGGTGCGCGCCATGGTGGCTGCGGCCCGGGCCGATGGCCATATCGACGGCGCCGAGCGCCAGAAAATTCAGGAGTACCTGACCGAACAGGGTCAGAGCGATGTCGCCCGCTGGATTGACGCCGAGCTGGCCCGTCCCCTCGACCCCCACGCGCTGGCGCGGGAAGTGACCGACATGGAGCTGGCCACCGAGGTCTATCTCGCCTCCCTGCTCGCCATCGAAGTGGATCACTTTATGGAGCGCGGTTATCTCGACGAGCTGGCACGCGCCCTCAAACTCGATGACAACCTCAAAGGGAGCATCGAGCGGCAGGTGGCCCAGCTTAACGCCCCCGCCTGATATCCCTCATCGCCATGGATTGCCGATAACGCCCCGCTCAAGGGGCGTTGTTGTTTAGGTTGCTCGTCAAAAGATGCGGATGAGCCTATTTGGATTGCGGGGCACAGCCCCTAAGATGGCGCAGAACCATCACCATTTTTGCAAGGAGCAACCGTTGGAGATACGCAAGGCAACAGCACTGGATATAGACGCCATTGTCGAGCTGAACCGGCAGATAGGAGAGATCCACCATCAGCACTATCCCGAGGTGTTCTGCCCGCCGTCACCAGAGGAGCGGGCATTTCTGCTCGGCGCCATCGGTGCAGAAGGGCGTCTGTTCTGCGTTGCCGAGCAGGATGGCAGGGTGGTGGGCTTTTTGACTGCGCGGATCGACATCAATGAGAGCGTGCCTTTTCTCAGCAAGCTGCCTCTCTGCCGGATCGGCTCGGTGGTGGTGGATGAGCAGCACCGCTCCCGCGGGATTGGCAAGGCGCTGATAGCCCATTGCGATGAGTGGGCCAAGGCCCGTGGTGCTCAGCAAATCCGGCTGGAGGTGATGGTCTTCAACGAGCGCGCCAAAGCCCTCTACGAGGCGCTGGGCTTCAAGGTGCAGTCGCAGATCATGGCCAGATAACCAGTTTCTGATGGCGAGCCAAGGCGCGTCACTCCCCAACTACACAGGCCCGTTACGGGCCTTTGTTCGTTTCGTCAGCGGCTCTTTGCCTCGTTACTTTTCACCGAGCTGCGCGGCAATCAGCGCCGCCAGCCGGGTGAGGGCCTGCTCCAGCTGTTCGCTCCAGGGATGGGAGCTGTTGAGGCGCAGGCAGTGGTTGTGTTGCCCCTGACTGGAGAAGAGCGCGCCGGGGGCCACTGAAAAACCGCTGCCCAGGGCCTTGGCGTGCAGGGCGCGGCTGTCGAAATGAGCAGGCAGCGCCAGCCAGAGGAAGTAGCCACCATCGGGGGAGGAGATCCGCACCTCGTCCGGCAACAGCCGTTGCAGGGCCGCCCGCATCTGCTGCTGGCGCTGGGCCAGGGTGTGGCGCAGGCGGCGAAAGTGGGCATCGACTCCGCCCTGGCGCAGCATCTCGGCCAGCGCCAGCTGGCTCGGCACATTGGTGGAGAGGGTGGACATCAGTTGCAGCCGCTGCACCCGCTCGGCATGGGGCCCCGCTACCACCCAGCCGACCCGAAAGCCCGGCGCCAGGCACTTGGAAAAGGAGCTGCAGAGCAGGCTGTCGCCACGCTGATCCCAGTGGCGGATCGGCTTGGGGCGCTCGCGGCCAAAGTAGACCTCCGCATAGACGTCATCCTCCACCAGCGGCACCCCATGGCTGTTGAGCAGCGCCATCAGCCGCGCTTTGTGACTATCCGGCATGGTGTGGCCGAGCGGGTGCTGCACATTGCCCATCAGCCAGCACGCCTTGATCGGCATCTGGCTGAGGGCGTCGGCCAGCAGGTCGAGATCGATGCCCACCCCCGGAATGACCGGGATCTCCACCGCCTTGAGTTTCAGCCGCTCGATGGCCTGCAGGGCGCCATAGAAGGTGGGGGACTCCACCACCACCCAGTCACCGGGCTCGGTCAGCACCTGCAGGCTGAGGGAGAGTGCCTCCATGGCGCCGGTGGTGATGATGATCTCCTGCGGATTGACCGCCACCCCGTCGCTGGCGTAGCGCTGGGCGATGGCGCGGCGCAGCGCTTCGTTGCCGGGGGGCAGGTCGGCCACCGTGCTGAAGGGATCGAGCTTGCGCATGCAGCTGGCCATCGCCCGCCCGAGCTGGGGATGGGGGAACAGGGTCGGGTCTGCCACCGACATGCCAAGAGGTACCAGATCCCGCGATTTGCTCGCCTGCAACACCTCGAACACCAGATCGTTGATATCCACCGAGCCGCTGTAGTGGGTCTGGCTCGGGGTGTGCTGCACGACCTGTGGTGAGGCGGCTTTGACGTAGTAGCCGGACTGGGGACGGGCCAGGATCCGCCCCTGACTCTCCAGCAGTTGATAGGCCTGCAACACCGTCATGGGGCTGAGCCCGTGGGTCTTGCAGCTCTGGCGAATGGAGGGGATGCGCTCCCCCGGTTGCCAGATACCATCGTCAATCTGGCTTTGCAGGCGGTCGGCCAACTGCTGGTAAAGGGACATGATCTGGATCAACTGTTATAGGTGTAATTCAATATAACTGCATCTGTTATAGGTGTCATGCTCCGTGATGTACTTGTCACGCACGAAACGTGCAAGGCAAATACAACAAAAGAGAGTGACGCATGATCAATCCGGATGACGTGGTCAGCCTGTCTCGCCTGCAATTTGGCGCCACGGCCCTGTTCCACTTCCTGTTTGTGCCCCTCACGCTGGGGCTGTCCTGGATCCTGGTGATCGCCGAGTCGGCTTATGTGATGACCGGCAAGGTGATCTATCAGGACATCACCCGCTTCTGGGGCAAACTGTTTGGCATCAACTTCGTCATGGGGGTCACCACGGGGATCACCATGGAGTTTCAGTTCGGCACCAACTGGGCTTACTACTCCCACTATGTGGGGGACATCTTCGGTACTCCGCTGGCCATCGAGGGGCTGATGGCCTTCTTCCTCGAATCGACCCTGGTGGGGCTCTTCTTCTTCGGTTGGGACAAGCTCTCCCGCGGCAAGCACCTGCTGGTGACCATGCTGGTGGCGCTCGGCTCCAATCTCTCGGCGCTCTGGATCCTGATCGGTAACGGCTGGATGCAAAACCCGGTGGGGGCCGAGTTCAACCTGTTGACCCAGCGGATGGAGCTGGTGGATATCGCCGCCGTGCTCTTTAACCCGGTGGCTCAGGTGAAGTTCGTTCACACCGTTGCGGCGGGCTATGTGGCCGCCTCCATGTTCGTGATGGGGGTGAGCAGTTGGTATCTGCTGCGCAAGACCGAGGTGCAGTTTGCCCTGCGCTCATTCGCTATTGCCTCCGGCTTTGGGCTGGCAGCCATTCTCTCGGTCATTGTGCTCGGGGATGAGTCGGGCTATCGCACCGGCGAGGTGCAGAAGGTCAAGCTCGCCGCCATCGAGGCGGAGTGGGAGACCGAGCCAGCGCCAGCTTCCTTTACCCTGTTCGGCTTCCCGGATCAGCAGGGAGAGACTACACACGCCGCCATCAAGATCCCGTATCTGATGGGGATCATCGCCACCCGCTCCATCGACGAGGCGGTGACCGGCCTCAAGGATATCAAGGTGCAGAACGAGGCGCGTATTCGCAGCGGCATGGTGGCGGCCGAGGCCCTCGACCAGATCCGGCAGGGCGCTGATACACCGGCCAACCGCGCCCGCTTCGAGCAGCACGGCAAGGATCTCGGCTACGGTCTGCTGCTCACCCCCTATGCCAGCAATATCGCCAAGGTGGGGGAGGCGGAGATTGCCAAAGCGGTCGATGACTCCATCCCGCCGGTGGCGCCGCTGTTCTGGGGCTTTCGGGTGATGGTGGGGCTTGGCATCACCATGCTGGGGCTGATGGTGGTGAGCTTTGTCCAGCTCTGCCGCAACCGGCTGCAAGACTCGCCACGGTTGCTCAAGACCCTGCTCTGGAGCATTCCGCTGCCCTGGATTGCCATCGAGGCGGGCTGGCTGGTGGCCGAGCTCGGCCGTCAACCCTGGACCATCAGCGACGTGCTGCCGGTCTCGGCCTCGGTCTCTTTGCTTCAGCCGGGCCAACTCTGGTTCAGCCTCATCGCCATCTGTTCCATCTACACCCTGTTGCTGGTGGTGGAGCTGTTCCTGTTGCGCCATGTGATCAGCAAGGGGCCCGCCATTCTCCATACCGGCCGCTACAGCGGTGAACAACCCGAACTTGCGAGGATCGCCTGATGGATTACGCAACCCTGAAACTCATCTGGTGGGCGCTGGTGCTCTTCATGATGGTCGGTTTTATCGTGATGGATGGCTTCGATCTCGGCATCGCCATGCTGCTGCCGGTGGTGTCGAAAGATGATGACGACCGCCGTCTGGTGATCAACAGCGTGGGGCCGGTGTGGGAGGGCAATCAGGTGTGGCTGATTGCCGGCGCCGGTGCCCTGTTCGCCGCCTGGCCGCTGGTTTATGCCGCCGCCTTCTCGGGGCTTTACATCCCCATGGTGGTGCTGCTGCTCGGGCTATTTTTGCGTCCGGTCGGTTTTGACTATCGCAGCAAGCTGGCCGATCCGGTTTGGCGCCGCTGGTGGGATCGGGCGCTGGTGGCGGGTGGCCTGATACCGGCGCTCATCCTCGGTGCGGCTATCGGTCTGGTGATGGAGGGGCTGCCGTTTCGCTTCGACACGGCGCTGCGCCTGCACTACGGCGCCTTCGACTTCCAGTGGGGCTGGTTGCTCTCGGTGCTGGCCACTGCCATCAGTCTGTTGCTGCTGCACGGCGCCGGTTTTCTGCAAGCCAAGGTGACCGGCACCCCTGCGCTGCGCGCACGGGGGATCGCCATCCTGCTGGCCCCGCTGGTGAGCCTCTGCTACCTGCTGGCCGGCTGGCATCTGGTGGATCTGCAAGGGTTTCAGCTGACCGGTGTGGGCACACAACCCTTTGACCCGAATGCTGCCATCAGCCCGCTGATGAAGGGGGTGATCCCCCACGCCGGAGGCTGGCTGCGCAACTACTTTGACTATCCGCTGCTGTGGCTGGTGCCGATCATCGGGACGCTGGCGCCGCTGGTGAGCGGGATTGCCTCCTGGCTGGAGCGGGGCCGGATTGCGCTGCTGGCCAGCGCCATCGCCTGCGCCGCCATGCTCTGCTCGGTAGCCATCGCCCTGTTCCCCTTCGTGCTGCCCTCATCCCTCGATGCGGTCAGCAGCCTGACCCTGTGGGACAGCACCTCCAGCTACAAGACCCTGGCCATCATGTTCGGCCTCGTGCTGGTGCTGATGCCGGTCAACCTGGGCTACACCGGCTGGGTCTATCGGGTGGTGCGCGGCAAGCTCGACCGTGCCCGCATCAAGCGCGACAGCCATCAACTCTACTGACCTCAAGGGATCTGCTATGTGGTACTTCACCTGGATTTTGGGCCTCGGATTCGCCCTGCTGCTAGGCCTGTGCAACCTGCTCTGGCTGGAAGCGCGCTGGCAGGCGGACGAACGGGACGGTAACTGACAGCGGGGCTCGCGCCCCGCCACGGCCGGTGGCTGGCGTTCACTCGTCGCCATCGGCCCCTCTATCCCCCCTCTTTAAACGACACAAACGACACAAACGACACAAACGACACAAACGACACAAACGACACAAACGACACACTTTCAACCGACAACCAACCGACAGGTAATTGTGATGAAACAGAGATTGAAAGCGGTGGCGCTGGCCATCGGGTGCGCGCTCACCGTCGCCCCGGCCTGTGCCGAACCGGTACAACTGACGCCACTGGATAAAACCTTCACCCTGCAGGTGCTCGGCAGTGGCGGCCCCATCTCCGACGACCTGCGTGCCTCCTCCAGCGAGGTGATCTGGTGGAAGGGGAAATCCCGCATCCTGATCGATGCCGGTGGCGGCGTCTACCTGCGCTTCGGCCAGGCGGGGGCCAAGCTCGAAGAGGTCGATTTTATCGGCATCACCCACTTTCACACCGATCATGTGACCGACCTGCCCGCCCTGCTCAAGGGGGCCTACTTCTTCGAGCGCAGCGATCCGCTGGATCTGGCGGGGCCAGAGGCCGGCTCGGCCTTCCCCAGCATGAGCGGCTACTTTGATGCCCTCTTCAACAAGGACAAGGGCGCTTATGCCTACCTGAGCGGCTTCAAGGATGGCACCGATGGCCTCTTCCCCATCACCTTGCACGATGTGCCCTACCAGAGCCCGCAGCCCCACACCGTCTATCAGCAGGATGGGCTGACCATCACCGCCCTCGGCATCCCTCACGGTGACGTGCCCTGTCTGGCCTATCGCATCGAGAGCGCCGAGGGAACCATCGTTATCTCTGCAGATCAGAACGGCAGCAACCCGGCCTTTGTGCCGTTTGCCAAGGGGGCCGACATTCTGGTGATGCCGCTCGCCATCCACGAAGGGGCCGACCCTGTCTCCGCCTCGCTTCACGCCAAGCCGTCGGTGGTGGCCAAGATTGCCGCCGAGGTGAACCCCAAGCTGCTGGTGCTCAACCACTGGATGGGGGTCGGCCTCAATCACAAGAAAGAGGCGATGGCCATCGTCAAACAGCAGTTCCACGGCCAGATCGTGGCCGCCCGCGATCTCTCCAGCTACCCCGTTTCATCCGTCAAGGAGTTCGCCCATGAGTAACTCAAGCAGCAACAAAACCACCGGCAAACTGACCCTCTCCATCGCCATGACCAGCCTGATTGCCCTCACTCCGGGGCTGGCGCTGGCGGCCACCCCGAGCGATGCGCCGGTCAAGGCCGCCCCCAGCGAACAGCACGGCGGCAAGTGTGCGGCGGGCAAGTGCGGCACCGAGAAGCGCTTCGAGAAGCAGGCCCTCGACAGTGATCCGCAGGGGCGGCTGGTGCGCGCTCGCGATGGCAAGTGTGGCGTGGTGGGAGAGGGGATTGATGGCAATACATCCAGCCAGGGCAGCAAGATGACGGAGGGGGTATGCGGCCAATAAGCTCCCGCAGTCGGGGGATCGGGCTGCGTCAGGAGCATCTGGATGCGCTCTGCTCCGGCCCCGTCCGCCCCGGCATCGACTTTCTCGAGCTGGCGCCGGAGAACTGGATGGCCATCGGCGGCGCCAGGCGCGAGCAGTTGCACCGGATCGCCGAGCGGTACCCGCTGGTGGCCCACGGCCTCAGCCTCTCCCTCGGCGATTGCCAGCCCCTCAATCGCACCCTGCTCAGCCAGATCCGCACCTTTCTGGACGAGTTCGGCATCGAGATCTACAGCGAGCACCTGAGCTTTTCCCGCGACCAGCAGGGTTATCTCTACGAACTGCTACCGGTGCCGCGCCAGTGGGAGAACATCCCCTATCTGGCCGAGCGGATCGCGCAGGTGCAGGAGGCGCTGGCCCGCCCGCTGGTGCTGGAAAATATCTCCTACTACCACGGCTATGACCACGAGATGCCGGAGGAGGATTTTCTCGCCGAGCTGGTGGCGCGCAGCGGCTGCGAGCTGTTGCTCGATATCAACAACGTCTTTGTGAACAGCCGCAACCACGGTTACTGCCCCAAGCGGATGATTGCCGGGCTGCCGAGCAGTGCGATCAGCTATTTTCATATCGCCGGTCATCTGGAAGAGGCGGATGGCACCTTGCTGGATACCCATGGCAAACCGGTGTGCGAGGCGGTGGTAGCGCTGGCCCGTTATACGGTGCAGACCCACGGCCTGCGCCCCCTGCTGCTGGAGCGGGATCACCATCTGCCACCGCTGGCAGAGCTGGAGGCCGAGCTGGCGCGGGTGCACGGCGCCTGTTGCGAGGCGATCGACAGTCAGGTGCGGGAGGTGCGTTATGGGTAGACGGTTATCTCTGATCACTGCGCCCAAAACGGCGCCGCAGCGGATGCAGCTGCAGACCGCCTGGCTGGCGAGCCGGGTGCGGCTGCCGCAGGATGGCATCGCCAGCCACTATGCCCGCAGCGTGCGTGCCAATGTGGAGTCGGTGCTGGAGAGTGCCTTTGTGCTCACCCACGCTCATTGGGCGCCGGTGGACAGGTGGCTGCTGGTGGAGGGCTTTGTTATCCAGCACGGCGCCGAGACCCCCGAGTTTCACCATATCGCCACCGAGTTTGTCCGCTATGTGCAGCATCGCCACAGTGAGGGCTCTCTCAACTGGCCCAAGCAGCGGCTGGCGCTGCTGGAGTACGAGTGGGCCTGCCTCTGTGTCGAGATTGATGAAGGGGTGGTGCCGCAAGTTATATCGGGGGTTGAGGTGACGGCGGAGAGTCCGCTTGTGCTCAATCCCACCCTGCAACTGCTTGAGCTCCCCTTTGCCATTCGTCGCAGCGGCGTGGTGCCGACCCGGCAGGGCAACCACTTCTATGGCCTGTTTCGCAGCCCGGAGCATCAGGTGGTGACCCAGCGGTTGCGCGAATGGGACGTGGCGCTGATCCAGTTGCTGCAACAGCAACCGGGGATCACCCAAGCCGCGTTCCTGCAACAGGTACAACAGGTTCGCAGCGACTTTGATCTGAGCGAGTGGGCACGCCATTTTCACCGGCTGGGTCTGCTGACCTTGCCCGTCGGTGAGCGCCAGACTGGCACTCCCTTGCCCTCATTTAGCAAACACCAAGGAGAATTCCCATGAACAACACCCTGATCCAGTGGTACGAGCGGGCGGTAGCCCAGTGCAAGCGGCTCGATTTTCTGGCCCTGCTGGCCATTCGCCTCTATCTCATTCCGGTCATCTATGTGGGGGCCCACTCCAAGGTGATGGGGTTTGCCGGCACGGTCGCCTGGTTTGGTGCCCCGGTCTCGGAAGGAGGGCTCAACCTGCCGTTCCCGACCCTGCTCGCCTTTCTGGCGGCGGGCACCGAGGTGCTGGGTTGCATCTGCATCGCCCTTGGCCTCTTTACCCGCATCATGGCCATTCCCACCATCTTTCTGATGAGCGTGGCGAGTGCCATGGTGCACTGGAAGCACGGCTGGGATGCCATCGCCACCGGCAGCATGGAGGCCACCTTGCGCCTCAACGGCTTTATCGAGTGGCTGGCGGCGAACTTCCCCGGTCGTTACAACTACATCACGGAGCTCGGGGATCCCGTGATGCTCAACAACGGGATGGAGTTTGCCGCCACCTACTTCGTGATGCTGCTGGTGCTGCTGGTTTACGGCGGGGGCCGCTACGTCAGCCTCGACTACTGGCTCAAACGTGCCGTGACCGGCAAAGCAGGCGTGCAACAGGCGGCATAAGGCTTGTCCACGGATAACAAAAACCATAACGACAGAGCGTGAAAAACAGCGAGCGGCCGGGTGCCGCTCGCTGTTTTTGTGCTGTGTGGGGGGAGTGTCAGCCGCGTCAGCCGCTACTGGTAGCGGCCGACTGCGATGGGGGACTCCTGCTCAATCTGGCCAAGGCGCTCGGCCCACTGGGCGAGCCAGGTTTCCCGCTCTTCTTGCGAGACCCGCACCGGGGCATAACAGATATGGGGGCGCAGCACATCGAAGCCGACAAATTGCAGGATCCCGCGCTGGATGGGGCGCAGCACCCCGTCGATATCGCCGTTGAAGCCGTCGGGCAGATAGGTCTCGGTAGGGCCGCCGGTGGTGAGGCTCAGCAACGCCCGCTTGCCGCGAAACTTGCCGCTCTCGTAGATATGACCCTGACCGTAGACCCGCCCCATGGCAAAGACTCTATCCACCCACCCCTTGAGGATGGCGGGCAGACCAAACCACCAGAGCGGGAACTGGAAGATCAGCAGATCGGCCGCCTCCAGCTTTTGCATCTCCTGCTCCAGCAGCGGGGCGAAGCTGCCCTGCTCGGTGGCAGCCAGCTCTTCAAGCTGCAGCTTGAGAAAATCGGGATCGCTGGCGGCGGTGAAGTTGCGCCGATCCGAGACGGGATCAAAGCCCATGGCATAGAGATCGCTGGTCATCACCGTGTGGCCCGCCTGCTCCAGCGCCCTGATGGCGTGGCAGAAGAGGGCACCGTTGAAACTTTTGGGTTCGGGATGGGCATAGACGATAAGCACCTTCATAACAGACTCCGTGGCAAATGATGCGAGGGTGACAGGCTTGGTTACTGAAAAAGTGACTGAAACAGTTGCTGAAATAGTTGCCGGGTTGACGCTGTGTCACAGCATAGAAGCCTGCCGCACCGATTGCAGCAGGCGCCACGCCCTTGCGTGACGCCTGCTGGCGCAGCTTATGCCTGACAGGCGGCGAGCCGGACGGCTTCGCGGCGCTCGCTGACATGGGTCAGTCCGTAGGCCAGCAGTACGATAAGGGCGCCGATCCAGGGGGTGTGCATCAGGCCGAGGTGCTCCACCACCAGGCCACCGACGACGGAGCCCAGCGCGATGCCAACGTTGAAGGCGGCGATATTGAGGCCGGAGGCCACATCCACCGCCTTGGGGGTGTGCAGCTCGGCTTGTTTCACCACCAGCACCTGCAGACCCGGCACGTTGCCGAAGGCAAAGGCGCCCCACACCAGCACGGTCAGCACGGCCAGCACCGGATGGGGGGCGGTGAAGGTGAGGGCCAGCAGCACCAGCGCCAGACCGGCAAACAGCAGCTTGAGCGCCGGCAGGGGACCCATCTTGTCGGCCAGCTTGCCACCCCAGATATTGCCGATGGCGACCGATACCCCGTACACCAGCAGGATCAGGCTCACCGCACCGGCGCTAAAGCCGCTCACCTGCTGCAGGATGGGGGCGAGGAAGGTGAAAGCGGTGAAGGCGCCGCCATAACCGAGGGCGGTCTTGGCGTAGACCAGCAGCAGCGGCTTCTTGGTCAGTACCGAGAGTTGCTCGCGGATGGTCGAGGCTGCTCCCTTGGGCAGGTTGCCCGGGATTAGCAGCAGGCTACCCACCATGGCGATGAGGCCCAGCAGGCTTACCACCAGAAAGGTTTCACGCCAGCCAAAGACCTGACCAATCCAGGTGCCGAGCGGTACGCCTGTCACCAGCGCCACGGTAAGGCCGCTGAACATGATGGCGATGGCGCTCGCTGCCTTCTCTTTGGCCACAAGACCCGTGGCGATGGTGCTGCCTACCGAAAAGAAGACCCCGTGCGCCAATCCGGTCAGGATGCGGGCCACAATCAGGCTCTCGTAACCGGGGGCCTGCCAGGCCAGCAGGTTGCCGGCGGTAAAGAGCGCCATCAGCCCTACCAGCAGCCACTTGCGCGGCACCTTGCCGGTCAGCGCTGTGAGCACGGGGGCGCCGATGGCTACGCCAAGGGCATAGAGGCTGACCAGAAGGCCCGCCGAGGGAAGCGAGACATTGAGCTGCTCGGCAATGGTGGGGATAAGCCCCACGATCACAAATTCGGTGGTGCCTATCGCAAAGGCACTCAGGGTAAGGGCAAATAACGCCAGTGGCATAACAACTCCTTGGTTAGGGACTCCCGACGGGAGAATGGCGCCAGTATGCCGAGACAGTTTGTTGGCAAAAATGATGGTTACATCAAATTACTTTTGCCAAATCAGCAGCAATGGCGATGAGTAGGAGGGGAATGGGAGAGACAAGAGTGGCCGCAAAGAGGGGGGAAGAGAGATGAGATCGAAGTGACTGGAAAGCAGAGACAAAGCGTGTTGAGCGAGTAGGGTATAAAAGAGGAAACGGGGGCGGGGGTAATGGAAGGAGACAGGGTTGGCTGAACCTGCTGTGCGTGGGGGAATGAGCAACGAGTGAGATGAAAGGGCAAAAAAAGCGGGAGGCATGATACCTCCCGATTTTGCTGAAAAATGTCGTTGAGCGTTATTTGCACCCTTCTCCCGTCGGGAGAGGGGATAGTTCGCAGTTGCAATAGGCTCGTGAGAGTTGCCGGTATCCGCCGTCGAAGCAAGAGAGCCCATGTCTCCCTTCCCGTTTAATCCCAATCTGGTGCAAAGTCCGGGTTGGCGCAGCGCTCACCCCGATCCAGCGTGGCGATGGCGGCCATCTCCTCGCTGCTCAAGGCGATATCGAGAGCGGCCAGATTGGCAGCCTGATTCTCCCGCTTGGTGGAGCTCGGGATCACTGTCATGTCCTGCGCCAGCAGCCAGGCCAGCGACACCTGTGCAGCCGATACCCCGTGGCGTTTGCCAATCTCCATCAGCAGCGGCTCGCTCAGCACCTTGCCATAGGCGAGCGGCATATAGGCGGTGACGGCGATACCGTTAGCTTTGCAGAACTCGACCACCTTGCGGTTTTGCAGCAGGGGATGAACCTCGATCTGCTGGTGGGCGATGGCCCCAGGCCCCAAAATCTCGATAGCCTGTTTGAGCTGGGCCACGGTGAAGTTGGAGACCCCGATCTCCCGGGTCAGGCCCCGGGCCTTGGCCTCGGTCAACTGCTCCAGATAGACTGCCATCGGCACCTCATCCTTGGGGGAGGGCCAGTGGATCAGCGCCAGATCCAGATAGTCAGTGCCCAGTTTTTCCAGGCTTACCTCCAGGCTCGGGAGCACCTTGCCCGGGCCAAACTCGCTGGTCCACACCTTGGTGGTCAGGTAGATCTCGTGGCGGGCAACAGTGCTGCGGGTCAGCACGGCGCCGACTTCGGCTTCGTTGTCATAGATCTGGGCGGTATCGATATGGCGATAGCCCAGCTCCAGACCGTTGGTCAGGGTGGCAAGCAGCGGCTCGCCCTTCAGGCGGAAGGTGCCCAGACCCATGGGTGGCATATTGATCATCTTATTCCTCAATGGGGTGGTGGTTGGCCCTTGATGGGCTGAACAGAAACAGGCTCTAGGGCCAGTCAGGCGCCCAGTGGCTGATAGCGGCGAATGGTGCTGCTGGCAAACCAGGGCTCGGCCTTGGCGACAAATTCGGTAAAGTGGGGTTGGCCCTGATGGGCGGTGAGGGCCGCTTCGCTCTCCCACACTTCGTAGAGCATCCAGCTGTGGGGATTGTCCAAGTCTTGGTGCAACTGATAGCGCTGGCAGCCCGCCTCTTGCAGCGTGGCCGCAATCAGCGGCTCAAGGGCGGCGCGAAACTGGGCGGCGAATTCGGGTTTGGCTTCAAGCTGGGCAATCACAATCACGGGTGATGACATCTGAACCTCCTTGGCAAAAACGAAGGGTCAGTATGCTTGTCGTGACTTGCTGGAAACAGGGCGCTGGTCGCAAAACAGTATTGAGGGGAGAGCAGCAATGGGATCCGATAAATGACACCGACAAAGTCGGTGTCAAGTGATAGTTAGAGCTGTATAGACTTGCGTAGTTATTATGGAATCGCCAAGATACAGCACTTTTTTTCAGTTGTTTAGCTTGATATCTGATGCTGTCTCTCAAAAACAGAAGCATGGTGCTGATCTATCTTTTCATTGACATAGTTGTCGGTGGCCTTCACCAAGTCTTTTATAAATCTGATTACTTTTTCAAGTTCGTCACGTTTAATCAAATGAGCTGATGGAATTCCTGAGTTTATAGGTTTTGATCGATGGGCTGCATCCCCACGCTTCTTAATCCATTGATTCAATGTTGATCTGGCTTTATCTGGCTCGTAATTTGACCACCGCCACCCTTCAGTGACATCAAACCCTAAATAGTCTTGAAAAATTCGTTTTGTTTTATCGGAGCTAGGGTTGTGGAATGTTTTCAAATCTGCATGAAGTTTTTTTAATATAAAATCACCAAGATAGCTACCTTGAACAATCGCAAGCTTTTTATGCATTTCTTCGACAACACGATCTTCTACATAGGTTTCCCATGCAGTGAGTGCCATTACAAGTCCTGCTCGTTTTAGTACTTCGCTGTTTGGTGGAGGTGGGTTTGCATTTACACTATCAAAATGGGCTAATAACTCTTCAGCATCCTTTATTGCGTATTCAAATCCTTGAATTGCTTTTGACATAATCCCTTCCAGATAAAACGGTATTTAAATATTGTATGGTTGGTATTCAATGTATGGATATGAAAAACATATATACAAGAGCAGCATCATGCTAATAACAAACATTAGCATTGAATGTCGATGATACTTCATTGTTTCCAAAGAATTGCATCGGCAAGATCACAAAACAAGTTATTAATTAGTATTTTTAGATATTTGTAAGAGATCACGGCTGATTATGGATATTGTTGGGGCGCATCGTGTGGATGCTTCTCCCACTAACCCATCACGCACAAGCCGGTTCAGCCCAGACGGCAAACTCATTGCCGCTGGGCTCAACGAAGTGGAAACGACGGCCACCGGGAAAATCGAAAAGAGGGCGGTTGATGATGCCTCCGTGTTGGCTCACCTTGGCTTGGGTCGCTTCAATATCTGCGCTGTAGAAGACCAGCAGGGCGCCGCCCTGATCTGTCAGGTTGCACTGATCCGCCCGATAGAAGCCGCCATCCAGCTCCTCATCGGCAAAGGCGCAGTAGTCGGGGCCGTAATCGACAAATTGCCAGCCAAATACGGCCTGAAAGAATGCCTTGGTAGCGGCAAGATCTCGCGCAGCAAACTCCACATAGTCCAGTTTTTCATGGGCTTTCATTCAGTTCGTCTCCCTCATCATCAGCATCGCTGGGCTCAGCAAGTTGTTCCCACGGGGTCAGTTTAAGTTGCTTATGCCGTAACCTGAGGACACTGGCCATAATGAGGCCGATAAATCCCGCAAAAAATGCGGTTTGACGTAGAGCAAATAGCAGATCCATTCCCATGGGTTGCCAGCTGAAAAACCACAACAGTATGCTCCAGATCAGTCCAAGGCCGATGCCAAATACCAGAAAGTTGGTAAGCCAGCTCTCGTAATGTGGCGGTTTGACAGACCAACCCAGTTGGCGCAACAACCAGAACAAGGGGGGATTGTAGTTGGACTGCCATACCCCTTTGTTAGCCAGCTCCTGATGGGCGGCGGCCAGCCGCTCTTCAAATGTCATGGTATTCATCCTTGTGAAATAAGTGGTGTCATACGGTGCTTTTCAGGCTGCATTGTACTGACAAATCGCGGGCATGATGTGGGCTCGCGGTCACGTTCTTTTTCTGTAGAAAAAAGAACTGGCCTCACCGCACGCTTGCCAATCCACAGCGGCTGCGCCTATAAAGGCCCATTACTCTTGTCCGGATAACAGCAATGAAGACCCATTCTGATGAACTGACCCTGTTTGTGGCGGTGGTGGAGGCGGGCAGTTTTCGCCAGGCGGCGGAGAACCTCGGCATGGACAACTCGGTGGTGAGCCGTGGCATCAAGCGGCTGGAGGAGAAGCTCTCAACCGTTTTGCTCAATCGCACCACCCGCCGGGTCAGTCTGACCGAGGAGGGGAGTTGGTTCTATCAGCGGGCGGTGAAGATCCTGACCGAGATGAGCGAGGCGGAGGGGCATCTGCTGATGCGCCGGGAGCAACCAGAGGGGATCTTGCGGGTAGATGCCGCTACCCCCTTTATTCTGCACCGGCTGGTGCCGATCATCGGCGAGTTTCGCCGCCGCTACCCTGCCATCGAGTTGCAGCTGCACAGTTCGGAGGGCTTTATCAATCTGATGGAGCGGCGGGTGGACATGGCCATCCGCATCGGCGAGCTGACCGACTCCTCACTGCGCGCACTGCCACTGGGCCGTTCGCGGTTGCGGCTGCTGGCTTCCCCTGGCTATTTGAGCGAGCGCGGCACCCCGCGCCAACCGGCGGATCTGCTGAGCGGTCACGAGCTGCTCGGCTTTTTGCATCCCGATCACCTCAACCACTGGCCGCTGCTCAGTGCCGAGCAGGGGGATCGCTTTGCCATTACCCCCAGCCTGCGAGCCAGCAGCGGCGAAACCTTGCGTCAGCTGGCGTTGGCGGGGCAGGGGATCGTCTGTCTGTCAGATTTCATGACCGGGCCGGATCGGGAGAGCGGCGCGCTGGTGGAGGTGCTGGCCCGCAGCAACAGTGGCGCCTCGCGCCCCATCAATGCGGTCTTCTACTCCGATGCCCAGCGGGATATCCGGCTGCGGGTCTGGCTCGATTTTCTCAAAGAGCAGCTGGGCAGCCATACCCTGTAGTTCAGGTTGGTTTGTGCGGTTTGTTTGAACGGTTCGTCGTTGCGGTTTGCTTAACGAAAAACAAGCCGCGCCTTCGTTGCGGCCAATCAGCATGAGCCAGGCGGCAGATAAACAGACGGCCGACTTGAGGGTCGGCCGCCGGTTCGGGAAGGTGTGTGAGCTGAAGCGCAGTTAGCGGGGCAATTTGCGCCATACCCGGCTGAGCAGGGCGCCGCCGATCACCGGTGGAATGGCCAGCAGCAGGGTCCACTGCCAGGAGAGGCCGCCGACGGTGGCGGCCAGTACGATGCAGGTGAGCACCACCAGTTGGGCCACCATCATCAGGAAGGTGCCTTCGCGGGGGGTCAGGGTCTCTTTTTGAGTGGCGACGTGAGCTACGGGCGCTTGAGTGGTGGTGGGTTTCATGGCGATATCCCTCTGTTGAGTCTGATATCACTAAGCAATGGCTGTTCCACATTTTTTCATGTTAATAATCAATGTGTTGTGCTCTTGCTCGTCATTCCCGTTTCGAGAGCGCAGGCAAAATGATTTGCAAAATGAAAACGCCACCCTGAGGTGGCGTCTTGGTTATTGAGAAGAGGAGGGGGAAGCGCCGGGCCTAGCCAATCCGGTATTGGCGGATCTGCTCGTCGATGGCTTTGGCCAATTCGAACAGTTCGCGGCTGGCGGCATTGCTCTCCTCTGCGTGTTCACGCTGATGCTCGGCCACCATGGCGAGCTCGTCAAGCGCAGCTCTGGCTTGCCCCATCTGTTGATCCTGAGCTTGTGCCAGCGCGCTGATTTCGTTGAGTTCCCTTGCTGTCTGGTTAATTTGGCTGGTGGCATCGACCAGCACCTCTCTAGCTTGATGCATCCGGCTATAGCCCTCTTCGCTCAGGGTGTGGGAGCCTGCCATCGAGCTGCTGGCCTGCCGGGTACCCTCCTGCAGACGCAAGATAAGATCCTGCACATCCTTGGTGGCGGTCTGGGTGCGCACCGCCAGTTGGCGCACCTCGTCGGCCACCACCGCAAAGCCCCGCCCCATATCCCCTGCCCGGGCAGCCTCGATAGCGGCATTGAGGGCCAGCAGGTTGGTCTGGTTCGAGACATCGCGGATGAGGTTCATGATCTGGGTGATGTTGTTGCTGTCCCTGACCACCTCTTCAAGCAGCGCGGACGAGGTGCCGATGCTGCTGCGCAAAGTATCGAGACGATCGGCACTCTGGATCACATCCTGTTCGACACTGAGCATGTGGTCAGCGATGCGCCGGGTCACGTCGCTGACCCCCTCGGAACGGCTGGCGATCTGCTCGGCATTGCTGCCGATGGCAGCGACTACATTGGTCAGTTCTTGGATGCTCCTTGCCTGCTGGCACGCTTCTCCCGCCAGTGCCTGCGCCTGATGAAGGGTTTGCGAGGATTGGGCGGAGAGGGCACTCCCCGATTGTTGGAAGCGGGAGAAGCTCTGGTTAAGACTCTGGATCAGCCGGTTGAAGCTCTGGGCCATCTGGCCCAGCTCCGACTCGTCGGAGAAGTCGAGGCGGGTCGCCAGATCCCGATCGGCGGTGATGTGGTGCATGCCATCGGCAGCCTGACGAATCGGGCGACTGATGGAGTGAGCCAACCAGGCGGAGGCCAGCATCGCCAGAGTGCCGATGGCGAGCGACACCATGATGATGAGCTGGCGTGACTCATGTAATCCCTCTTCCAACTCGGCGCTGTTGATCTCGCCAATCAGCAGCCGGTTGAGGGTGGGGATGTAGCGTACAGCAAGAAGGTAGGTTTCTCCCTCCAGCGTCAGTGCCTCAACTGCCACCTGTTCCCCAGCCTTGGGGATAAGCCGTTTGACGGTATCGAGAAAGGATTGTTGATGGTGAGCGGCATCTTTTTGCTCCAGTGCGGGGTGGATCTCGATATTGCCTTCCATGTCCGCCAGATAGACCTGACCGCTCTTGCCGATCCGATAGCTGCTGATGAGCTTGCTCAGGGTGCTCATGTCGATGGAGGTACCGGCCACCGCCAGGGTATTGCCCTCGTGGGTGACGGCGGTATTGATATAGAGGGAGGCACGCTGGTTGAAATCGGAGATGTCGAGGTTCAGTTCGTAAGGTTGATTGCGCTGGAGAAAACCGTAAAACCACTCATCTTTCGGGTCTGACTCGCTCAGCGCTTTCTGGGCGGTGGGGCCGTCACTGAAGTTGAGCAAGGTGTTGGTCTGGCGAGGGGCAATAAAGACGTTACCGCCGAGACGTCGTTGCAGAGCCTGAAAGTAGCGCTCCATCTCGGGCCACTCAGCTTCTGGCATGCCAGCGGTCAGCCAGTCGATGACGAAGCTGTTGCTGGCGAGCGCTTGCGCCTCGGTCAGGTGCTGGGTCAGCTGGGCGGTCAGCTGGTTGGCAATGCGGTCCACACTGCTTGGCAGCTCATAGCGTTCGACCCGCTGCTGTGCCTGCGTGTGGGATATCTGCTCGAGGATCAGGGTGATGCAACTGATGGCGATAACCATCAGTATCGCTACGCCGGAGAGGATCCGGGTGCGGATCCCGAGCCCTGACCAGAGTGAGTGCAGTGTAAAACGGTGTATCGCCCTCTCCATATTTCTCTCCTCCATAAAGAAAGGCCGCATATGCGACCCAGATGATGATTATAGATAGAGAACTCAATTGTGTTGTGACGGTTGGTGAGAACAAGATTCACCAGATAAAAACAGGGGGAGCAACGGGAGGGGAGGGCCGGCAAGGGGTAGACAAAAAGAGGCCGACGTGATGGTCGGCCTCCTTGGTGTTTATCTCAACGGAATGTCGGGAGCCCGATCAATCCTCTTCAGCCCAACGGCGTGAACGCTCAACCGCTTTTTTCCAGCCGTTGTAGCGCTTGGCGCGATCGTCTCTGTCCATCTGCGGGATGAACTCGCGGTCCACGCTGAACTTGTCTTCCAGCTCGTCGGAGCTCTTCCAGAAGCCGACTGCCAGACCCGCTAGGAAGGCGGCGCCCATGGCGGTGGTCTCGATGCGGGTCGGACGCACCACAGGGGTGTGCATCATGTCAGCCTGGAACTGCATCAGGAAGTCGTTGGCCACGGCGCCGCCGTCTACTTTCAGCGCAGCCAGCTTGATGCCGGAGTCTTGCTGCATGGCATCCAGCACATCGCGGCTCTGATAGGCGATGGATTCCAGCGCGGCACGGATGATGTGGTTGCGGTTGGCGCCACGGGTCAGGCCGACCATGGTGCCGCGAGCATAGGGATCCCAGTAGGGCGCGCCTAGGCCGACGAAGGCCGGTACCAGATAGACGCCGTTGGTGTCACCCACCTTGGAGGCGAAGTAGTCGGTATCGCGGGCATCGTGAATGATCTTCAGCTCGTCACGCAGCCACTGGATGGTGGCGCCGCCCATAAACACCGCACCTTCCAGCGCGTAGTTCACTTCCCCTTTCGGGCCGATGGCAACGGTAGTCAGCAGGCCGTTGCTGGAGCGAACCGGCTCGGTGCCGGTGTTCATCAGCATGAAGCAGCCGGTGCCGTAGGTGTTCTTGGCCATCCCTTTTTCAAAGCAGAGCTGGCCGAACAGGGCAGACTGCTGGTCACCGGCGATACCGGCGATGGGGATGCGGGAGCCGCCACCACGGGTGGTGTAGCCGTACACTTCGGAAGAGGGTTTCACTTCCGGCAGCATGGACATGGGGATGCCCAGCTCGTCCAGCATTTTCTCGTCCCATTTCAGCTCGCGGATGTTGTAGAGCATGGTACGGGAGGCGTTGGTCGGGTCGGTGACGTGCACTTCGCCATTGGTCATCTTCCAGACCAGCCAGGTGTCGATGGTGCCGAACAGCAGCTCGCCGTTCATCGCCTTCTCGCGGGCACCTTCCACGTTGTCGAGGATCCACTTCACCTTGGTACCGGAGAAGTAGGCATCCAGCACCAGGCCGGTGTTCTCGCGAACATACTCTTCCAGACCGCGAGCTTTGAGCTCTTCGCAGATGGCGGCGGTGCGGCGGCACTGCCAGACGATGGCGTTGTAGATGGGCTTGCCGGTGGCCTTTTCCCATACCACTGTGGTTTCACGCTGGTTGGTGATACCGATGGCGGCGATCTCTTCGCTGCGCAGGCCAGTCTTGGCCAGCACTTCGGTAAAGACGGAGGATTGGGTCGCCCAGATCTCCATCGGGTCGTGCTCTACCCAGCCCGCTTTCGGGTAGTGCTGGGTGAATTCGCGCTGGGAGGTACCGACAATATTGGCATCCTGATCAAACACGATGGCGCGGGAAGAGGTGGTTCCCTGGTCCAGAGCGACGACATATTTCTTTTCAGCAGACATGATGTTCTCCACGTTTCTATTTTCCACGTTTTTATACGTTGGAGGGGGCCGCTCTTATGCGGCAGCCTCTTCTTTGGCGGTTTGGGTAGCTTGCTCGGTGGTGACGACACGGTTGCCCGGGACGCAGGGAGCCAGCACTTTGACATACAGAGCGGTACCAATCTGGGCGCCAACGATGGGGCCAAGGATCGGAACCCAGAAGTAGGGGTTGTCACGACCACCGGTCAGGGCAACATCACCCCAGCCAGCAAAGAACGCGAACAGTTTCGGACCAAAGTCACGGGCCGGGTTCATGGCAAAACCGGTTAACGGGCCAAGGGAGGCACCGATCACCGCGATCAGGATACCGATCAGCAGGGCGGCAGCGAAACCCTTGGGGGCGCCGTTGTTGTTGTCACCCAGCGCCATGATGCCCAGCATCAGGACAGCGGTGATCACCAGCTCGACGGCAAAAGCTTGCATGTTGGTCAGCAGGGCATTGGGGTAGGTGGAGAAGATCCCGGCGGTGCCGAGGCTCTCGACACTGCCGCGCACCACGTTATGGGTCACTTCCCATTGGGTGAAAAGGTTACCATAAAGGAAGTAGACAAGGGCCGCGAAGCAGAAGGCACCGGCCATCTGGGCGATGATGTAGGGCACCACCTTGCGCTTGTCGAACCCGCAGAAGGTCATCAGCGCCAGGGTGACGGCCGGGTTCAGGTGGGCACCTGAAATACCGCCGGTCACATAGATGGCGATGGCCACACCCAGACCCCAGGTAATGGAAATTTCCCACTGCCCGAAGTTGGCGCCTGCCAGCACCAGTGCGGCCACACATCCGACACCGAAAAATATCAGCAGGCCGGTTCCGATAAACTCGGCGATGCATTCGCCAAGCAGGGTATTGGGTCTTTGTATGCTCATACTTTTATTCCTTATATCCACCCGTAGAGGTTTGATGTTCCGTTCTATCTTTTTGTGTCTATCCGTTGCTGCCGAAAACGTTTCCTTGTTGTTTTTGCGTCTTGCGCAAACGTTATGCTCGTTTGCGCTCGTTATCGGTCGTGACAGAAAATAACCCTTCCCGCTAATTTCACCATCCCCCCTCCATAGGAAATGTGGACAAGATCCCACTCATTGCTAAGAAAATGTGACGTAAAGCATCTTGATAACAGCCGCTTACCACTTAGGGGGTAGCTTGCAACCCTTGCCACACAAGGGCTGGCGCTTGCTGAGCGATTTCTCATTTGGAGCTTTTATTTGTAATAAAACTGCAATATTTGAGCATGCATCACAGATTAAATGAGCGCATATGAGCACAATTGGCTCGCTTGCGAATCGGTGGACTCACATGATTCGTTGGAATGGTCAGGGCATCCTCAACCGCCCATAACAACAATAAGGAAGCAGAACATGCTTAGTCTCTTCAGGCCTGCGGCGCACATCGACAGGCTCCCGGCTGACAAGGTCGACCCCTTCTACAAACGCATGCGTTGGCAGGTGTTTTTCGGGATCTTCTTCGGTTACGCCGGCTACTATCTGGTACGGAAAAACTTCAGTCTGGCGATGCCCTATCTGATCGAGCAGGGCTTTTCCCGTGGTGATCTCGGTTTCGCGCTCTCCGGGGTCTCCATTGCCTATGGTCTCTCCAAATTTCTGATGGGGAACGTCTCTGACCGTTCCAACGCCCGTTACTTCCTCTCCGCCGGTCTGCTGCTCTCGGCTGCCATCATGTTCATGATGGGTACCATGCACTGGGCCACCTCCAGCATTGCCATCATGTTTGTGCTGTTGTTCCTGAACGGTTGGGCACAGGGAATGGGCTGGCCGCCCTGCGGTCGCACCATGGTGCATTGGTGGTCACAGAAAGAGCGCGGCGAAGTGGTTGCGGTCTGGAACGTGGCGCACAACGTGGGTGGCGGCATGATTGGCCCGCTGTTTATCCTCGGGATGGGTTGGTTCAACGACTGGCGAAGTGCCTTCTATGTGCCTGCGGCAGCGGCGGCCGCCATCGCAGTGATCGCCTTCTTCGTGATGCGTGATACCCCGCAATCGGTCGGTCTGCCTCCTATCGAGGAGTACAAGAACGACTATCCGAAGGATTACAACGAGAGCCACGAGCAGGAGTTCTCCGCCAAGGAGATCTTCGTCAAGTACGTGCTGCACAACAAACTGCTGTGGTACATTGCGATCGCTAACGCTTTCGTTTACCTCATTCGTTACGGTGTGCTGGACTGGGCGCCAACCTACCTGAAAGAGGCCAAGCACTTCACCGTCGACAACTCCTCCTGGGCTTACTTCCTCTACGAGTGGGCCGGTATTCCGGGCACCCTGCTGTGTGGCTGGATCTCTGACAAGATGTTCCAGGGCCGCCGTGCACCGGCCGGTATCCTGTTCATGGTGCTGGTGACTCTGGCTGTGCTGGTTTACTGGTTCAACCCGGCCGGCAACCCGACCATCGACATGATGGCGCTGGTGGCTATCGGCTTCCTGATCTACGGCCCTGTCATGCTGATCGGCCTCTATGCTCTTGAGCTGGCACCGAAGAAAGCTGCCGGTACTGCGGCAGGTTTCACCGGTCTGTTCGGTTATCTGGGCGGCGCCGTGGCAGCCAACGCCATGCTGGGTTATACCGTTGACCACTTCGGTTGGGATGGCGGCTTCATGGTGCTGACCGTCTCCTGCGTGCTCTCCATCATCCTGCTGGCGATGACCCTCAAGCATGAGAACATTGCCGTTGCGGCCAAGAAAGCGGCTGCCCATAAGGCATAAAACGTGATCCTCAGCTTATTGATCCCAAAGGGGATCAGGTAAACTGCCAAAAGGCCCCGCATCTGCCGGGGCCTTTTTTTGTCTCATCATCGGAGTGCAAGCGTGAAGCAAACCCAACGACATCTGGAGATCCTGGACGTCCTGACGCGGCAGGGATTTGTCTCGACCGACGATCTGGTGACCCACTTTGACGTCAGCCCCCAGACCATTCGCCGGGATCTGAACGATCTCGCCGAACAGAACAAGATCCGGCGCCATCACGGCGGTGCCTCCCTGCATTCGAGTACCGTCAATACCGCCTACAGCGCCCGTAAAGTGATGCAACTCAAGGAGAAAGAGCGCATCGCCCGCGAGGTAGCGGCCAATATTCCTGACGGCTCATCGCTCTTTATCGACATAGGTACCACCACCGAAGCCATTGCCCGCGCCCTGCTCGATCACCGCGAGCTACGCATCGTCACCAACAACCTCAACGTGGCCAGCATTTTGACGGCGAAGGATGACTTCACCGTCATCATTGCCGGTGGCGAGATCCGCAACCGCGATGGCGGCATCGTGGGGGAGGCGACCCGCGACTTTATCGGTCAGTTTCGCATGGACTATGGCGTCATCGGGATTTCGGGGATCGACAACGACGGCTCCCTGCTCGATTTCGACTATCACGAGGTGAAGATCGCCCAGGCCATTATCGCTCACTCCCGTCAGGTGTTCCTGGCCGCCGACCACACCAAGTTTGGTCGCAACGCCATGGTCAATCTGGGCAATCTCAGCCAGATCCACGCCCTCTTTACCGATCAGGAGCCACCGGAAAAGCTGACGCGATTGATGGCGCAACACCAGATCGCTTGCCACATCTGCTGACGGCGAAACACGCCAAGGCTGTGCCGGTCGCCCGTCAGGGCGGCCTCCTTTCTTTTTTGTCTCCCATCCCTGCACCCATCTCACCCCTTTATGGGTATTGCCAAAACCACTATTCAATCTGGTTTTTTTGGCTATTAACTCGCCGATGTTGGCCCGACGCCATTTGTTCCGCTGACCAGTTCCCTTTGCCACCTCTGACGGGCTGTGGCGATCACACTTTCATCATAAAATGTTCGTTTGTTGTATTTTCATGTTCTAAAATGAGCGAAATCAAACATTGCTGTTATGGCAATCATAAAAATGAAAGTAGGTGAACATGAGCGAACATTATGATCTGGTCGTCGTCGGTGGCGGCATCAACGGGGTCGGCATCGCAGCCGATGCGGCAGGACGGGGTCTGAAGGTTGCCCTGTTTGAGGCGCAAGATCTCGCCTCTGCCACCTCGTCCAACTCCAGCAAGCTGATCCACGGCGGTTTGCGCTATCTCGAGCATTACGAATTCCGGCTGGTCAAAGAGGCGTTGGCGGAGCGTGAGGTGCTGCTCGGTATGGCGCCTCACATTGCGCGTCCCATGCGTTTTCGCCTGCCGCACCGTCCACACCTGCGTCCGGCCTGGATGATCCGTGCCGGTCTGTTCCTCTATGACAATCTGGCCAAGCGCGACAAGCTCAAGGGGAGCTGTGGCGTGCGCTTCCTGCCGCAAGATGGTTTGACCGTGGGGATCAACAAGGGGTTTGAATATTCCGATGCTTGGGTCGACGACGCCCGGCTGGTTGTGCTCAACGCCATGATGGCCCGTGACAAGGGGGCCGATGTGCAGACCCGCACTCGCTGCATCAAGGCGGTGCGCGGTTCCAAACACTGGACGCTCACTTTGGAGCGGGAAGGGGGCGAGCAGTTCACCGTCACCTGCCGTGGTCTGGTCAATGCGGCGGGCCCCTGGGTCAAGACCTTCTATGACGAGAGCCTGCACGAGAAATCCCCCCGCGGCATTCGCCTTATTAAAGGCAGCCACATGATAGTGCCGCGCATCCATGAGCGCGAAGAGGCTTATATCCTGCAAAACGAAGACAACCGCATCGTCTTCGTCATCCCTTATCAGCAGGACTACTCCCTCATCGGCACCACCGATGTGGAGCACCACGGCAGCCCGCGGGAAGCGAAGATCAGCGAGGCCGAAATTACCTACCTGTGCAAGGTGGTCAACGCCCACTTCACTCGCCAAATTGCGCCGAAAGATGTGATCTGGACTTACGCCGGGGTGCGCCCGCTCTGTGATGACGAGTCAGACTCGCCGCAGGCGGTGACCCGCGACTACACTCTCGAACTTTCTGGCGAGTCTGACGGTGCACCGCTCTTGTCGGTGTTTGGAGGCAAGCTCACCACCTATCGCAAGCTGGCGCAGGCCGCCTGCAACAAGCTCAAGCCCTGGTTCAGCCAGATGGGGGATGACTGGACTGCGACCAGCCGGCTGCCCGGCGGCGAGTTTGACTGCTCGGTGCGCGAGCTGGCCCGCGCCTTTGCGCTGGAGTTTGACTGGCTCGATGATCGCAGTGCCCTGCGCATTGCCGAGGCCTATGGCGCCCATGCCCGTCTATGGCTGAAAGAGGATCGCGGCATTCACTTTGGTGGCGGTCTCTACGAGTCGGAAGTGCGTTATCTCATCGAGCGGGAGTGGGCCTGTTCACTGGATGATATCCTCTGGCGCCGCAGCAAGCTGGGGCTGCGCCTGAACGAGTCAGAGCAGCAGATGCTGCAGATCTGGCTCGACCAATACCATCAGGCTCTGCGCAAGGCGAGCTGATGAGTGACGGTGGGCAGTGCGCTGCTGCCCACCGCTTTCCACCGTAAATATGCAACAAACCTCTGATAGAACAATTACCTACACACAATAATAAAGAGCATCACATATGAAAAAACTCGCCGTTTCCCTCATCGCCTTGAGCCTTGGGGCCTCCCTCTCATTACCCGTGTTGGCTGCCGATGAAGGCAAGGTGGTGATCGCCCACCGTGGCGCTTCCGGCTACCTGCCCGAGCATACCCTGGAGTCCAAGGCGCTGGCCTATGGCATGGGGGCTGACTATCTGGAGCAGGATCTGGTGATGACCAAGGATGACCAGCTGGTGGTGATGCACGATCACTTCCTCGATGGCATCACCGATGTGGCGGTGCGCTTCCCCGGCCGTGCCCGTCCGGACGGCCGTTACTATGTGGTGGATTTTACCCTGGACGAGGTGCGTTCCCTGCGTATGACCGAGCCGTTCCAGCTGGTGGATGGCAAGCAGGTGCCGGTCTATCCGGCCCGTTTCCCGCTCTGGAAGTCAGACTTCAAGATCCATACCTTCCAGGAGGAGATAGAGATGATCCAGGGGCTCAACAAGAGCACCGGCAAGAACATCGGCATCTATCCGGAGATCAAAGCGCCCTGGCTGTTCCGTCACGAAGGCAAGGATATCTCCAAGGCGGTGCTGAAGGTGCTCAAGGAGTACGGCTACACCGGGAAGGATGACAAGGTCTATCTGCAGTGCTTCGATGCCGATGAACTCAAGCGCATCAACAGCGAACTGATGCCCGCCATGGGTATGGATCTGAAACTGGTTCAACTGATGGCCGAGACCGACTGGAACGAGACCATGGTCTACGACGCCAAGGGCAAGGCAACCCCCTACAACTATGACTGGATGTTCAAGCCGGGGGCGATGAAAACCATCGCCAGCTATGCCGAAGGGATTGGACCGTGGAAGCCGATGATCGTCACCGAGCCGGGCACTTTGGGCAAGCCGGTCTTCACCGGCATGGTAAAAGAAGCCCACGCTGCGGGCCTGAAAGTTCACCCCTATACCTTCCGTCAGGATGAGGGGCAGATCCCTGCCTATGCCAAGGACTTCACCGATCTCCTTAACATCTTCCTCTATCAGGCCGATGTGGATGGGGTGTTCAGCGACTTCCCCGACAAGGCGGTCGCCGTCATCAAGGCCCATCAAGAGGCGGCCAAATAGCACTCTGGCGCCATTTGAATGCAAAGCGAGGCCAATTGGCCTCGCTTTTTGTTTCAGGTTCCCGTAACGGGAGTGTGCGCCCTGTCAGAAAATAGCCAGATCACGTCATGGTGTGCCGGATCTGCATCATTTTACGCAGTTTTTACGTAGCAGATCGCTGGCATGAAATCGGCAGAGCGGTTAGTCTAGCGGCGTTGAACCAACCCCATGAGGTACAGATGAAAACCGTATTGCGTTTTAGCCTGCTGGGCGCCTTGTTGCTGGGTGGCCATGCCTTCGCCGCCGAGCCGAAAAAATTTGATATCAGCATGTTCCCAGCCGCTGACGTGAATCAGGAACGTGTGGTGATCCGCCTGCCTGAAGTCGAGAAAGAAGCCGACATGATGGTCGAGCTGCAGGTCGGCAAAAAGATGATGGTTGATTGCAACGTACCGCGTTTTGCAGGCAACCTGGAACAGCACAGCGTCAAAGGCTGGGGCTACAACTACCTGAAACTGGGCAAGGTTTCCGACCCCATCAGCACCCTGATGATGTGCCCGGATAACCAGCAGAAAGAGACCTTCGTCCAGATCTACGGTCAGGGCTTCTTCGTGAACTACAACTCAAAACTGCCGTTCGTGATCTACGTGCCGCAGGAGTATGAAGTGCGCTACCGTCTGTGGCGTGCCGACAACCTGGCCCAACCGGCCATGATTGAGTAAGCATGTTTGAACCAAAGGTTCAGCTGGTTCACCTGATGTGATAAATAAAGCGCCGTATGGCGCTTTATTTTTGCCTACACAGTCCAAAAAGTGACGTGTAAATTGGCTGCACGTTTACATAAGTTTATTATTTATCAACGTTTTTTGTGTATTATGCCACAAAATCGGCGTCAGCGATGGGGCAAAGTGACATCGATAAAAGATATTTATTAACATAGTGAGAAAATTGATTTTGCACTCGGCGATGGCCTGATGATACTTGCCCGCAAAGGTCAAACTAACCAGAAAAAAGAGCACTATGAGCTTCGAATCAGACAAGCGTTTCAACGACTTCAAACATTTTCCCCGTGGCCTGCGTCGCAGTGGCGAATTCACTGTGGCCGAAGCGGACAGTCTGGAAAAGTATGGTACCGCCATGCTGGCACTCTACCAGGGCAACCTTGCACCCCGTGACGATGTCGAGTCCGCCTTCGTCGAGCAGGTCAAATCCGGCGAAGCCGGTGCCAACCCCCATGCCAAGGTGTGGTTCAAGTACCTCAAGGTGATTGGTCCCAAGCGCGTTCATCGCCTCTGCACCGTCGTTGGCGGCGCCAGCGAAGAGAGCAGCGGTGGCGGTAGCTTTGATGTCGGTGGTGGCAGCGGCGGTGGCAGTGACGAGTCCATCGATTAATGGATACCGAGCTGCTTCGGACCTTTATCGAGGTGAGCAAGACCCGGCATTTTGGCCGGGCTGCTGAAAATCTCTACCTGACCCAGTCGGCGGTGAGTTTCCGGATCCGCCAGCTAGAGCAGCAACTGGGTGTCAGTCTGTTTGCCCGTCATCGCAACAACATCCGCCTGACCGCCTCCGGTGAGCGTCTGCTGCCCTACGCAGACGCCATCTTGCACACACTTGGTCGTGCCAAGCAGGATGTGGCGCTCTCGCCAGGATTCAGCCAGCAGTTGGCTATCGGCGCGCCCGCGGTGTTCTGGGAGCTCGATTTCAACGACTGGCTGAATCACATCTATGCACTGGCGCCCGGTTTGGCGGTGCGACTGGAAACCGCCTCCCGCGAGCACCTCTGCCGCCAGTTGCTGGAGCGCTCCCTCGATCTGGCCCTGCTCTCCGAACCCACCAAGATCGACGAGATTGCCCTGCATCCCATCGGTGAGCTGGTGTTCGAGCTGGTGAGCCGGGATCCGGCCGCCAATGCCGACAACCTGATGCAGATGCCGCACATCCACCTCGACTGGGGCACCAGCTTCGAGCCGCAACCCAGCCGCTTGCAGAGTCTGCAAAAGACCCCGGTGCTGCACTCCAGCTCCGCCAGCATGGCGTTGCAATTTGTGCTGGCCAACGGTGGTGCTGCCTACCTGCCACGACGGATGGTCAGCCCCTTCCTCGAGAAGGGGGCGCTCCATCTGGTGGAGGGGAGCCAGCCGCTGAGCCGCCCGCTCTATCTCGCCTATCTGGAGAAATCCGATCGCCGGGAGCTGATCGATCAGCTGTTGACCCTGCCACTGGGTTGGCACGACGCCGAACTGCGCCTCAACGTCGAATAAGCGTCGAGTGTTATCCAAGGAAGAGCCCACCCCACGGTGGGCTCTTCTGTTTGGAGAACATTGCAGGGAGCGAGGTCACGTAATTGGCGCGGGAGGCTTGGCGTCATCGGCCTGTAACGGTACCTTTTCAGGCTGTTTGTTTATCCGATTGAGCACTGACAGGGATGGATTGTAATTGATCGACTTTAGTCACCCCGAATGGCGGGCACTGGCGCAGCAGTTGCTGAGCCACTCACCTGTGGTGATCCGTGGCCGCCAGTGGCAACCGCTGGTGGGCCTGCTCAAGGATAACCAGCTGTTGCTCGCCCATGGCAGCCACAGCTATGAGCTCACCCCGGCCGGACGGCGCTATCTCACCCGCGAGCTGATGCTGGCCGAGATCGCCACCGCCCCCCCCGAGCCCGAGGAGTGGTTGCATGCTCAGGGCTGGCAATTGGGGGAGCAGGTCAACGAACGGGTGCTGGCGGCGCTCTATCGCAAGTCAGAGGTGAACTTCACCCCCAACGAGCAGATCGATTTCGAGGACAAGGGGATCCGGCTCTGTGCCGATCAGCTGTTGCGCTTGCGCGCCGCCCAGCCGTTCAGCCTCTTTTTTAGCGGCGGCACCCTGATCGACGCAGCCCCCTGGTTGCAGGCGCTGGGGGAGGTGGCGCTGCCCGAGCGCACCCTGGCGGGTCTTGGCAAGATCCTGTGGGGGGAGGGGAGCATCGAGCGGGTGATCACCACAGACAGCGTCGGCGCCTTTGCCGAGCTGCCTCTTGAACCCGGCACCTTGCTGGTGTGGGCTCCCCCATCGGCTCCTCTGGCCTTGCAGCAGGTGGTGGCCGCCTTGCCCCCCAATGTGCTGTGGAGTCATCTCACCGCCCTCGACCCTGCCGGGGTGGATCGGCTACAGGCGCTGGCCCAGCGGCTGGGTCGTCCGGCCAGCTGGTGGTTGCCCCGTGATCTGGCCCCCATCCTCAGCGCGTATGCCCAGCCTTTGACTGAGGCTCGGCCCTGGGAGCCGAGCCGGATCCCCAAGCCATTGTTAGCCGTTTGTAGCGGTTTGGTTGAGTCCAATGGTGGCTTGTCGGCCGAGGTGTGCGCGCTGGCACCAGCGTGGCATGCCATTGGTTGAAATTGGCCTGAAAGCGAGCCAAAAAGCGGTTTTCCCCCATTGAACGCGGTGATATAAAGAGTTGACGAAGCGCTCGCCAGATGAGCGCTTTTGTTTATCAAGCCGCTTTGCCACCCAACGAACTCAACGGAATACAGGGAATACCATGTTTGAAAAGGTTGTTGCCGCCCCAGCGGATCCGATCCTGGGCCTGACCGAAGCCTTCCGCGCTGACTCTCGCAGCCACAAGATCAATCTGGGCGTAGGGATCTACAAGGACGAGTCCGGTGCTACCCCCATTCTTCACTGCGTCAAGAAAGCCGAGCAGAAGCTGCTGACCGACGAGAAGACCAAGAACTACCTCGGTATTGAAGGCAATATCGAATATGGCCGTATCGTGCAGCAACTGCTGTTCGGGCAGCACTCTGCGCTGGTTGCCAGCGGCCGCGCCAAGACCGCGCAAGCACCGGGCGGCACCGGTGCCCTGCGTATCGCGGCCGAATTCGTGGTGCGCAACGGTCTGGCCAAGACCATCTGGATCTCCGATCCCACCTGGGCCAACCACGTCAGCGTGTTCCAGGCCGCGGGCCTGACCGTCAAGTGGTACAAGTACTACGACGCCGCCGCCAAGGGGCTCGACTTTGCCGCCATGCAGGCCTCGCTGGCCGAAGTGCAGCCGGGTGAGCTGGTGCTGCTGCACGGCTGCTGCCACAACCCGACCGGTATCGACCCCACAGCTGATCAGTGGCGCGCGCTGGCCAAGCAGAGTGCTGCTGCCGGCTGGTTGCCGCTGTTTGACTTTGCCTATCAGGGTTTTGCCCGTGGTATCGAAGAGGATGCCGAAGGTCTGCGCATCTTCGCCGAGTGCCATGACGAGCTGCTGGTGGCGAGCTCTTTCTCCAAGAACTTCGGCCTCTATAACGAGCGGGTCGGCGCCTTCACGCTGGTCAGCGCGACCAAGGAGATCGCCGATGTGGCTTTCACTCAGGTCAAGACCGTGATCCGTGCCAACTACTCCAACCCGCCGTCACACGGTGCCGCAGTGGTTACCGCCGTGGTGAGCGATCCGGCTCTCTATGCCGAGTGGGTCGAAGAAGTGGCTGCCATGCGGGTGCGTATTCGCGAGATGCGCGAACTGCTGGTAGAGAAGCTGGCTGCCCTCGGCGTGAGCCAGGATTTCAGCTTTATCCGCGAGCAGAACGGCATGTTCTCCTTCTCCGGTCTCACCAAGGATCAGGTGGAGCGCCTCAAGAGCGAATTTGCCATCTACATCGTCGGCTCAGGCCGGATCAGCGTGGCCGGGATCACCCGCGCCAACATCGATCCCCTGTGCGAGGCCATTGCCAAGGTGCTGTAATCGCATTGCCTTGTGCTCTGGCACTATGCGGCACTATGCCATGAAAAAGCCCGTCACCTTGGTGACGGGCTTTTTTGATCGCCAACGGCTGATCGTCAAACGATAGGAAGGGGGACTCACTGGTGGCGGGCACCTTGCCACAGCTTGCGCAGTTGTAACAGCAGCGCGGTCAGGACGCCGCCGCTCAGGGCGGTGAGTACCGCCAGCAGCAGGCTGCCGAGCAGGAAGGGAGGCACCAGGGTGGCCGCCTCCTGCTCCAGCCAGTGGAGGGTCCAGCTGAGGTGGAAAGGCTCCGGCGTCTGGTGCAGTACCATACAACCGGTGCGATAGGCGTAGAGATACATGAACGGCAACGTCAGCGGATTGTTGAACCAGACCGCCAGCAGTGCCAGCGGCAGGTTGAGGCTGAATGCCAGCGCCAGACCGACTGCGATGAGCGAGTGCATCGGGATGGGGAACCAGCAGGCGAAGATCCCGGCTGCTACCGCGCCGCTCAGGGCGCGGGTGCCCCCTTGCCAGAGGGCAGGGGCAAGCAGCCGTTCACCAAACAGGGCAAACCACTTCTGCTGGCGCAGGGTGTCGGGATCTAGCTTGAAGCGGGCAAACCAGCGACTCAGCATGGGCGGGCCATCTTGCGTTTTTGCCACTGGCGCACCGTGCTGATCCGCCAGAAGGTGCGGATCAGGGTGTAGCCGATAAGGGAACTGAGCAGTGCCAGGATCAGCGAGCCCAGCAACAGCGGTGGTGCCACTGTGCCCAGTACCGAGACCAACCACTCCCAAGTGAACTCAATCTCTATCTGCTGCGCTGAATGTCCCAGCAGCTGGCAACCCACCAGATAGGCACCATAGAGCAGGGGCGGCATGGTAAAGGGGTTGGAGAGCCAGACCAGCGCCACCGAGAGCGGCAGATTGACCCGGCACAGGATGGCTCCACCGGCAGCCAGCAGCATCTGGCAGGGGAGCGGCACCCAGGCCATGAAGAGGCCCACCGCAAATGCCCCGGCAGCCGAGCGGCGGTTGAGGTGCCAGAGGTTGGCATCGAGCAGCAGTTTGCCGAACAGCCGCAGGTGCTTGTGTTCTTTCAGGGTTTGCTGATCGGGCATCCAGCGTTTAATGAGTCGTTTGGGCATATTGAAACCTTGCTAAATACTTGCTCCATGGATCTGCGTCTGTTGTCGTTTGCCCTGGGGGCAAGCTCCTCACTGCTCTGGCCATGGTTACCTTCACTCGCATGGGGGGGCCTGTTGCTGTCCCTGCTGATCCCCCTTGCATATTGCCGTGCCTGGCGGTGGCTGTTTCTCCTGCTCGGCATCCTCTGGATGCAGGCCAATCTTGCCTATCGGCTGGCCTGGCTGGAGCGGTTGGGCGATCAGACGAGCCACATGATAACCGCACAGCTGCAAAGTGCAGAGCCCGAGGGGGATAAATTTGTCCGGCTGCTGCTGCGGGTGAGCATCCTCGACGAACAACCGGTGACACCTGAGCCCCTGATCCGGGTCAATGCCTATCAGGCATTGCCAGCCATGACGGTAGGTAGCCGGATCACCCTGATGACCTCGTTGAAACCGGCTCACGGTCTGGCCAACGAGGCGGGGCTGGATGGGCGGCGTCTGCTGCTGGGCAAGGGGATCACCGCCACTGGCAATCTGCGTCGGGTGATCGACATTCAACAGGCACCTGTGGGGTGGCGCGAACGCTGGTTGGGGGCGGCGACCGAGAGTTGGCGTCCGCTTGACCATGCCCCCTTGCTGGCGGCGCTCACTTTTGGCGAGCAGAGCGGCATCACGGATGCCCAGTGGGAGCTGTTTCGCGGCAGCGGCCTGACCCATATCATCGCCATCTCAGGGCAACATATCGCGCTGGTGGCGGTGCTCGGGTGGTGGTTGGGCAGGTTGTTTGGCCTGCGCGGCGCCATCATCACCTCCCTGCTCTTTGCCGCCGTCTACAGCGCGTTGGCCGGGTTTGCTGTGGCCACCGAGCGGGCCCTGATCATGGTGCTGGTGTGGAGCGTGTTGCGCTGGAGTCGGCGAGAGTGGCCGGCCTGGCGCATCTGGCTGTGGGCCTTTGTGGTATTGACCCTCTGGGATCCCTTCGCCCTCTATTCGGCCGGCTTCTGGCTCTCGTTTCTGGCGGTGGCCATCTTGCTGCTGGTGGGATATGTCCACGACAAGCCGGGGCTCTGGCAGATCCAGCTCTGGCTGCTACTCGGTCTGCTGCCGCTGCAACTGGCGTTGTTCGAGGGGATAGCGCCCCTTGCCATGGTGATCAACCTGTTGGCTGTGCCGCTCTTTTGTATCGCCATCATCCCGCTGGCCCTGATCGGTGTGCTGCTGGCGCCGCTCTCCACCTCGCTTGCCTACGGCCTGTTCTGGCTGGCGGATTTAGGGCTCGGGTGGGTGTTGACGATCCTGAACTGGCTTTCCGATCAACTGCAACTGTGGTGGCCACTGCCCGGCTGGTGGCTGCCGCTTTGCACCCTGCTGTTGCTGCTCTGGTTCGCCGCGCAGTGGCGCCCGGCACGTTGGCTGTTGCTACCGGGTCTGTGTGCGCTGTTGTTGGCGCTCTGGCCAACGCCAGTCCGCTGGCAACTGCGGGTGCTGGATGTGGGGCAAGGGCTGGCGGTGCTGATCAGCAAGGGGGAGCGTGCCATCCTCTATGACACAGGTGATCGCTATCCCGGAGGCTACAACATGGCGGACGCGGTGATCCTGCCCCAGCTAAGCCATCTGGGGATCCGGGTCATCGATCGCCTCATCATCAGCCACAAGGATCGGGACCATGCCGGCAATCGCAAGCGACTGCTCAGCGCCATGCCGGTGCGTCACGAGTTCTCCTCTTACCCCTTCAGTGAGGGAACCACCCTGTGCCAGCGTGGGCAACAGTGGCGCTGGCAGGGGCTCTCGTTTGCAGTGCTCTGGCCCGAGCGCCCCGGTGGCGGGCGCAATAATGATGGCTGCGTGGTGCGTATCAGCGATGGGCAGCGCAGCGTGCTGCTGAGCGCAGATATCGAGCGGCAAGCCGAGCAACGGCTGGTGGCGCTGGAGGGGGAGGGGTTGGCCAGCACCTTGCTGGTGAGCCCCCATCATGGCAGTCGCACCTCCTCCACACCCTCGTTTGTCGCGGCGGTGGCGGCAAAGGATGTGATCCACAGCGCCGGTTTTATGAATCAGTGGGGCTTTCCCCGTCCCGATGTGGTGGCCCGCTATCGGGATGCCCGCCAGTGGATCACCGGTCAGCAAGGGGCGATGCTGGTCGAACCCACCGCAGCGGGCTTGAGCGTCACTGCCGAGCGAGATCTGGGTCCCTGGTACCGGCGCAGTGGCGAGTGGTGGCGACCGCGAGTGTGGTTTGAGCAATAATCGGCCATTTCTGCCGTGTAGGAATGCGATATAGGTGGCGGCGCTTGGTGTAAGCCTGCGCTTTGGCTAGAATAGCCCGTCATTTCCATTACTAACGGCTATTCATGCAACAAGAAACCTCACAAGAGAGCTGGCCAGTATTCAAACGCCTGCTCGGTTATGTCCGTGATCGCAAGCTGGGCCTGGTCGGTGGCATCATCGGGATGCTGGGCTACGCCGCCGTGGATACCACCTTTGTCTACTCCATCAAGCCGCTGATCGATCAGGGCATCAATGGCAACGACAGCACCGTTTTGAAATGGATGCCCTTCTTCGTCCTCGGCATCGTGGCCCTGCGTGGTGTCGCCAACTTTCTCTCCAACTACTGCATGGCCTGGGTCGGCAACCACGTCGTGATGCGTCTGCAACAGCAGGTGTTCAATCACATGGTGGCGATGCCGATGAGCTTCTTCGACCGTCAGAACACCGGTCATCTGCTCTCCAAGGTGACCTATGACGCCAGCCAGGTCTCCTCGGCGGCAAGCACCACGCTGGTGACCCTGGTGCGGGAAGGGGCGACCGTGGTCGGCCTGCTCGGCCTGATGTTCTGGCACTCCTGGCAGCTGTCGGTGATCTTTTTGGTGGTTGGCCCGCTGGTGGGGGTCATCATCGGCCTTATCAGCCGTCGTTTCCGCCAGATCAGCCGTCACATTCAGCAGGCGGTGGGGGATATCACCACCTCCACCGAGCAGATGCTCAAAGGGCACAAAGAGGTGCTGATGTTTGGTGGCCAGAAGGTGGAAGAGAAACGCTTCTTCCAGGTCAGCAACAACATGCGCCAGCAAACCATGAAGATGGTCGCGGCTGATGCCATCGGCAGCCCTGTGGTGCAGATGGTGGCCTCCATCGCGCTTGCTGCCTTCCTCTATGTAGCTACCATCGACAGTGTGCGCAGCGAGCTGACTGCCGGTACGTTTACCGTCATGATCACCTCCATGATGATGCTGCTCAAGCCGCTGAAAAGCCTGACCGACGTCAACAACCAGTTCCAGCGGGCCATCACTGCCTGCCACAGCCTGTTTGGCCTGCTCGACAGCGAGCCGGAGCAGGATACCGGCACCCGTACTCTGGAGCGTGCTCGCGGCGAGATCGAGTTTCGCAACGTCACTTTCACCTACCCGACCAAGGATACCCCGGCGCTGCACAACGTCAGCTTCAAGGTGGAGGCGGGTAAGTCGGTGGCGCTGGTGGGCCGTTCCGGCTCTGGCAAGAGTACCATTGCCAGCCTGCTGACCCGTTTCTACGACATCGATCAGGGCGAGATCCTGCTGGATGGCATCAACATCCGCGAATACAAGTTGAGCGAGCTGCGCAAGCAGTACGCGCTGGTCTCCCAGCATGTCCACCTGTTCAACGACTCGGTGGCCAACAACATCGCCTACGCGGCAGAAGACAAATACAGCCGCGACCAGATCGTGCAGGCTGCCCGCATCGCTCATGCCGACGAATTCGTCAGCAAGATGAGCAACGGGTATGACACTGTGGTTGGCGAGAACGGTGCATCCCTCTCCGGTGGTCAGCGTCAGCGTGTTGCCATTGCGCGCGCCCTGCTGCGCGATGCGCCGGTTCTGCTGCTGGATGAGGCCACCTCGGCCCTCGATACCGAATCCGAGCGCCACATTCAGGCGGCTATCGACGAGCTTTGCAAAGCGCGTACCTCGCTGGTGATCGCCCACCGTCTCTCCACCATCGAGAAGGCGGACGAGATCCTGGTGATCGACGAAGGCCATATCGTCGAGCGCGGGAACCACGAAGCATTGATGGAGCAGCGCGGCACCTATGCCCAGCTGCGCGCTATTCAGTTTGGCAACGCGGGAAGCAAGGCCTGATGCTGGAACGGCTCTGGTATCGCAAAAGTGGCTGGCGCTGGTTGCTGGCCCCCTTTGCCCTGCTGTTCGCCATCATCAGCGGCAGCCGCCGCTACGCCTATCGTCATGGCTGGCGCAAGGGGTATAGCTCCTCCTTGCCGGTCATTGTTGTGGGCAATATTTCGGTGGGGGGCAACGGCAAGACGCCAGTGGTGGTCTGGCTGGTGGAGCAGTTGCAAGCCCGCGGCTATCGCCCCGGGGTGGTGAGCCGTGGTTATGGCGGCAAGGCGCCCCATTACCCCTATCGGCTGGATGAGACCAGCACCACGGCGCAGGCCGGAGATGAGCCGGTGCTGATTGCCCGGCGCTGCGGCTGTCCGGTGGTGGTTGCCCCGAAACGGGCCGACGCGGTACGACTGCTGGAGCAGAGCGGTGAAGTGGATATCATCATCACCGACGACGGTCTGCAGCACTATGCGCTGGCCCGCGACATCGAGCTGGTGGTGGTGGATGGTGCCCGCCGTTTCGGCAACGCCTGCTTGCTGCCGATGGGGCCGCTGCGCGAGCCGGTCACTCGTCTCAAACGGGTGGACGCCATCATCTGCAATGGCGGCGAGCCGGGCAAGGGGGAGTACCCCATGCAACTGGTCGCCGTCACCCCGCGCCGGGTGCGCGACGATGCCCTGCTGGCAGCCCCCTTGTCGGGGCCGGTCGATGCGTTGGCTGGGATCGGTCATCCGCCCCGCTTCTTTGCCACCCTGGAAGGGCTCGGCTATCAGCTGGATCAGCAGGCCGCCTACGGCGATCATCACCCCTTCGATCGGGATGAGCTGGTGGGCCGCTTTGCCAGCAAGCCGCTGCTGATGACCGAGAAGGATGCGGTCAAGTGTCGTCCGTTTGCCCTCGATAACTGGTGGTATCTGCCGGTCAGTGCCGAGTTGCCCGCCTCCCTGCTCGATGCCCTGCTGCACAAGCTGGGGACGAAGGGGAAGGGCGCGGCCAGGGCGCAAGATTAATCTCTCTCGCCTCGGCGGGGGAGCAGGGGGTTGATATGCCCCGTATGGAATATCTGGTTGCTCGACATCCATCGCTGGCGTGATGAAGCCGCCAGCGCGACATCGTTGAAGGAGTATCGTTTTGGCTTTGGACATCAAGTTGCTCGACATCATCGCCTGCCCGGTCTGCAAGGGTAAGCTGCACTACAACAAAGCAGTCCATGAGCTGGTCTGCCGTTTTGACAAGCTGGCCTATCCGCTGGAGGAGGGGATCCCGGTGCTGCTGGAGAACCGTGCCCGTCCGCTCAATAGCGATGAGCTGCCGTCATGAGTTTCGTCGTCGTCATTCCGGCCCGCTATGCGTCAACCCGTCTGCCGGGCAAGCCGCTGGCTGATATCCATGGCAAGCCCATGGTGCAGCACGTGGTGGAGAAAGCCCTGCAATCCGGTGCCGATCGGGTGATCGTCGCCACCGATGACGAACGGGTGCAGCAGGCACTGCTGAGCACCGGCGTCGAGGTGTGCATGACCTCACCGGATCACCAGTCCGGCACCGAGCGTCTGGCCGAGGTGTGCCGTCACTACGGCTTTGCCGCCGATACCATCATCGTCAATGTGCAGGGGGATGAGCCGCTCATTCCGCCCGCCATCATTCGTCAGGTGGCGGATAATCTGGCCGCTGCCACGGCGCCGATGGCGACCTTGTCGGTGCCGATCAAGGATGCCGAAGAGGCGTTCAACCCGAACGCAGTGAAAGTGGTGACTGACAAGGATGGCTACGCCCTCTACTTCAGTCGCGCCAGCATTCCCTGGGATCGGGATCGCTTTGCCAAGAGCCATGAGCAGATTGGTGACCACTACCAGCGCCATATCGGCATCTACGCCTATCGCGCCGGCTTTATCCAGCGTTACGTAGACTGGGCACCGAGCGTGCTGGAGCAGGTCGAGGCACTGGAGCAACTGCGGGTGCTCTGGTACGGGGAGAAGATCCACGTCGCCCAGGCCCTTGAAGCGCCGCCGGTCGGGGTGGATACCCAGGCCGATCTTGAGAAGGTGCGGGCCTTTTTGGCCAAGTGATGGCCACAGCACTAAAGTCATGAAAGACGGTGTCGCAAGGCACCGTTTTTTGTTTTGAAAATTTATATAATTATTTGATTTTAAACGCTAAACATGGGTTTTCTCAAACTTTTGGCGTGCATGGTTTGCCAAAGCGACGAGTTTGGTTATGATGCAAGACGCCCTGTTAACCCTAACCGGGCGGCTAAAACGAGATAAAACGGGGTGTTTGGGTGATAAATGTATTCCTGGTCGATGATCATGAGCTGGTGCGTACAGGGATAAGACGCATTCTTGAAGATGTGCGCGGGATCAAGGTGGTGGGTGAGGCACAGAGCGGCGAGACCGCAGTTACGTTCTGTCGCCAACACCATCCGGACGTGATCCTGATGGACATGAACATGCCGGGTATTGGTGGTCTGGAAGCGACCCGCAAAATTCTGCGGATCCGCCCCGATGTACGCATCATAGTGCTGACCATTCATTCAGAAAATCCGTTCCCCACCAAGGTGATGCAGGCCGGCGCCGCCGGTTACCTGACCAAGGGGGCTGCCCCTGACGAGATGATCCAGGCGATCCGGTTGGTGCACTCCGGTCAGCGTTACATCTCCCCGGAGATTGCCCAGCAGATGGCCCTCAGCCAATTTGCCTCCGCTGACGAGAATCCCTTCAAGTCCCTCTCCGAGCGCGAACTGCAGATCATGATGATGATCACCAAGGGGCAGAAGGTGACCGATATCTCCGAGCAGCTCAACCTGAGCCCGAAGACGGTCAACAGCTACCGCTATCGGCTGTTCAGCAAGCTGGGGATCAACGGTGACGTGGAACTGACCCATCTGGCCATTCGCTATGGCATGCTGGATGCCGATACCCTCTAATCGGGTGGCGTGTGGTCACAAAGGCGGCGAGTGCCGCCTTTTTGCTTTTCTGCCCTTTTGCTTTTCAGGCGGCGGGGGCAGTATGCTCTGCCCGTCAATTTTTGCCTTTGTGTGAGCCGAGCAGCTGATGACCCTCTCTCCCGAACCTCTCTTCGACAGCAAGGCGTTTCTGAGCGCCGTCACCCATCAAAGTGGCGTCTACCGCATGTATGACAGCGGTGGCACCGTGATCTATGTGGGCAAGGCCAAGGATCTGAAAAAGCGGCTCGCCTCCTACTTTCGCACCAACGTCGACAGCATCAAGACCCGCACCCTGGTGCGTCAGATCGCCGATATCCAGGTCACCGTCACCCACACCGAGACCGAGGCGCTGATCCTCGAGCACAATCTCATCAAGCAGTACCAGCCCCGTTATAACGTGCTGCTGCGGGACGACAAATCCTACCCCTGGATCATCATCACCGCGCACCAGCATCCGCGTATCGGCGTCCATCGCGGCGCCCGCAAGGTGAAAGGGGAGTACTTCGGCCCGTACCCCTCTGGCGGCGCGGTGCGTGAGAGCCTGCACCTGATGCAGAAAATTTTTCCGGTGCGTCAGTGCGAGGATGCGGTCTATGCCAACCGCACCCGTCCCTGCCTGCTCTATCAGCTCAAGCGCTGCGCCGGCCCTTGCGTGCCCGGACTGGTGAGCGAGGCCGAATATGCCCAGCAGGTTGAGCTGGCCAAGCTGTTTCTGGCGGGCAAGAACCAGCAGGTGATTGGCGAATTGGTGGGCAAGATGGAGTCCGCCAGCGGCGATCTGCGCTTTGAAGAGGCGGCCCGCTACCGGGACCAGATCCTGGCGCTACGCCGGGTCACCGAGCAGCAGTCGGTGAGCGGCAACGTGCTGGACGAGCTGGATGTGGTGGGGGTGGCCTTCCAGCAAGGTGCTGCCTGTATTCACGTGCTATTTATCCGTCAGGGCAAGGTGCTCGGTTCGCGCAGCTACTTCCCGAAAGTGCCGGCCGATACCCAGCTCGACGAGGTGGTGCAATCCTTCCTGCTGCAGTTCTATCTGTCGGGGCAGGGGGGGCGGCAGATCCCGAGCGAGGTGTTGCTCGATGTGGCGCTGGAGGACGAGAGCGTCATCGCCGAGACCCTGAGCCAGACAGCAGGCTACAAGGTGCGGGTGGTGAGCCGTACCCGCGCCGAACGGGCCCGCTTTATCAAGCTCGCCTCCATCAACGCCGAGACGGCGCTGCGCTCGCGGCTGGCTCACAAGAGCACCATCACCGCCCGCTACGACCAGCTGGAAGAGCTGCTGGAGCTGGAGCGCCCTATCGCCCGCATGGAGTGTTTCGATATCTCCCACACCATGGGGGAGCGCACGGTGGCCTCTTGCGTGGTGTTCAACCGGGAGGGGCCGCTCTCATCGGAATATCGTCGTTTCAATATCGACGGCATCACCGGTGGTGATGACTACGCGGCCATGGAGCAGGCGCTGGAGCGCCGCTTTGGCAAGCAGCAGGAGCCGGACAAGGTGCCTGATGTGCTGTTTATCGACGGCGGCCTCGGCCAGCTGCGCCGCGCCGAAGAGATCCTGGCCCGTCAGCTGGAGTTTCTCGGCGGCAAATATCCGCTGCTGGTGGGGATTGCCAAGGGGGTCACCCGCAAGGCGGGGTTGGAAACTCTCATTATGGGGGAGAGCCACGAAGAGCTGCATTTACCGGCAGATATGCCCGCTTTGCACCTTATTCAGCATATTCGCGATGAATCCCACCGTTTTGCCATTACCGGCCACCGGGCCAGACGGGCCAAGGCCCGCACCAGCAGCAGTCTGGAGGATATTCCGGGGGTGGGGCCAAAGCGACGGCAGGCGCTGCTCAAATATCTGGGCGGTCTGCAGGAGGTCAAAAAGGCGAGCGTGGATGAACTGGCCAAGGTACCCGGCATCAGTCAGGAGCTGGCCCAGACCATCCACGATGGCTTGCACAGCGCCTGAGCAGGGTTAGCAGCATGGCACAATCGCTAACTCCTTGATGCACAAGAGCCGTGACGCGGGGGGGCCGTAAATGCCATAATGGCCCTCGCATTTTGAGAAGATTGATGGATTAAAAAGACCAAGACGGGCGCCAGTGCGGTTGCATCGCAAATCGGCTTTGGCGCACTATGTAGCGACGTACAAGAAGTGGCTGAAAATAATGACAAACATACCTAACCTGTTGACGTTTTTCCGGATTTTGCTCATTCCCGTCTTCGTCATCCTGTTCTATCTGCCTTATCAATGGTCCTATCTGGCTGCCGCCATCATCTTTATTCTGGCTGCTGCTACCGACTGGTTTGATGGCTATCTGGCTCGTAAGCTCAATCAGTCCACCGCCTTTGGCGCCTTCCTTGACCCGGTTGCCGACAAGATCATGGTCGCTGCCGCACTGGTGGTCATCGTCGAACACTACAACACCATTTGGGTGACCATCCCCGCCATGACCATGATTGGCCGCGAGATCATCATCTCCGCCCTGCGCGAATGGATGGCCGAGCTCGGCAAACGCTCCTCGGTTGCGGTCAGCTGGATTGGCAAGTGGAAGACCATGATCCAGATGGTGTCACTCACCGGTCTGATTTGGCAATATAACGTCTGGATGGTATGGCTCGCCTATGTGATGCTCTATGTCGCTACAGTGCTCACCTTCTGGTCGATGTTCCAGTACATGAAGGCGGCCTGGGGCGATTTGACCCACCACGCCAACCTGTGAGTCACTGGCGCCGCAAGGTGAGGTTTCCGCTGATCTGAGGCAGGAAACGGCCAAAGGCGCTAAAACTGTTCAAAAAGGGCAAAAAATGCCCGAACGATCAGGTAATTAAATATTTCTGGTTGACTGGGCGAGGAACATCGCTAGAATGCGTCCTCGTAGTCAGGCAGTCAGCCAGACCAATGCGGGAATAGCTCAGTTGGTAGAGCACGACCTTGCCAAGGTCGGGGTCGCGAGTTCGAGTCTCGTTTCCCGCTCCAAATTCAGACAATAGAGAGCCAACTCTCTTTTGCATGGCGCGTTAGCAAAGCGGTTATGCAGCGGATTGCAAATCCGTTTAGTCCGGTTCGACTCCGGAACGTGCCTCCATATTGACAAGCCCGCCACGCGAGCTTGATACCGATTGCGGTGCCCGAGTGGTGAAATCGGTAGACACAAGGGATTTAAAATCCCTCGACGTTCGCGTCGTGCCGGTTCGATTCCGGCCTCGGGCACCATATTACAGTCTTAAAAAATATCAAAACCCGCATAGCCAAAGGCTTTGCGGGTTTTTTGTTGTCTCTCGTCGACTAATCAGGCCTTGTGATATTCCTCCGAGATTAGGGGAAGCATGTTCCGGCAGGGGGAAAAAAGCCCCTCATATGCTTGCTATGCCTGGCTGTGAGGTGGTGGATTATCCTCCCTGCACTTGTCATCTACTCCCAATTGAAACGGGAGATCCCTCCATTTCGCTATCCGACTCCATGGGGTCACAAGTAAGGGGCGCTGGTCAGCAGCAGAGGCTGCCTGATGAAATAGGCCCTCCCTATCGGGGGAAGTACAGGCGCCTCAGGTTCTGCCCCGGTAGAAAGGAGAGGGGCTGGTACCAGTTGTCTATCCAGAGGTTTCCTTGAAAGAGGCAAGGGCCAAGAGAGAGGAAGCCGCAGGCTGCGGGCCGATGCTATCGGCCCAAGTCTTGCCCGAAAGCAGAGCAAGGTGGTCCGCGGCTCACCAGTGAGAACAGCTTTGCGGCTATTGGCAGAGTGGCACCAGAGTCGGCTAGCCATGCACCAGCGCCGCGGCGGCCACCTTGTGACGGGCGATAAGCTGCTCGATATCCAGCCCCTCGATGGCGCCATCCACCACCCGCCACTTGCCACCCACCATCACCCGATCGGCCCGCTCGGCGCCGCACAAGATGAGGGCCGCGATGGGATCGTGACTGCCGCTAAAGCGCAGGTCGTCGAGCTTGAACAGCGCCAGATCTGCCTGCTTGCCGGGCAGCAGCTCACCGAGATCGCCGCGCCCGAGCAGCCGGGCCGAGCCTACGGTCGCCCACTCCAGCACCTTGCGCGGAGTGATGCGCTCGGCGCCGTAGCGCAGCCGCTGCAGATAGAGCGCCTGACGGGCCTCCTGCATCAGGTTCGAGGCATCGTTAGAGGCCGAGCCATCCACCCCTAGCCCCACCGGCGCACCGGCCGCCTCCAGATCCAGGGTCGGGCAGATGCTGGAGGCGAGCCGCATATTGGAGACCGGACAGTGGCACACCCCGGTGCCCGCCGCCCCCAGCCGCGCAATCTCGTCCGGATTGAAGTGGATGCCGTGGGCCAGCCAGGTGCGATCGCCAAGCCAGCCCACCTTTTCGAGATAATCGACGGTGCGCAGGCCAAAGCGTGCAAGGCAGAACGCCTCCTCATCCAGCGTCTCCGCCAGATGGGTGTGCAGCCGCACATCGAGCTCGGCCGCGAGTCTGGCGCTCTCCACCATGATCTCCTCGGTCACCGAGAAGGGGGAGCATGGGGCCAGCGCAATCTGGATCTGCGCCCCGGCGCCGCGCTCGTGATACTGGCGCACCAGCCGCAAGCTGTCATCGAGGATCTGCTGCTGCCCCTGCACCGTGTGGCGCGGCGGCAAGCCCCCCTCATCTTCGCCAAGGCTCATGGAGCCGCGGGTCAGCATGGCGCGCATCCCCAGCTCACGCACCGCCGCCACCTGAATATCGATGGACTCCTCCATCCCGCGCGGGAAGAGGTAGTGGTGATCGGCCGCCGTGGTGCAGCCCGAGAGCAGCAGCTCCGCCATCGCCACCTTGCTCGCCAGCGCCAGCGCGTCCGGCGTCAATCTGGCCCAGACCGGATAGAGGGTCTTGAGCCAGGGGAAGAGCGGCTGATTGACCACCGGCCCCCAGGCGCGGGTCAGGGTCTGGTAGAAGTGGTGGTGGGTATTGATAAGGCCCGGCAGCACCACATGGTCGCGGGCATCGAACAGCTGATCGCAAGACCGGGCAGGCTGCTGGCCTGTCGCCAGCACCTCGCTTATCAGGCCGTTTTCAATCACCAGCCCGCCGCGGCCATCGACCGTTTCGGGGGTAAAGGTGGCAAGGGGGTTTTTAATCCAGATACGGGTAGCGGACATGGCCGACTCCTCCATCAGTGACACATAGGGGTGAGCCAGCTCAGTTATACCCTGTCTGCTGATCCAGAGGCGGCGGTCAGCGACCGCGGCCAACCCAGTCTAGGCATACGGCGCAAAAAGTCTGTGATCGCCGTTTTGAATCAAGGTGATAGCAACGGATTGCCCAAGGCGACCAACCGCACAAGGTTTGCCCCGCAATTAATCAATCAGTAATTAACAAAAGCTTGTGCCAGCGCAAAAAAACCTCTGGTTTCTGATAGTTGCGTGATGGCCGCCATAGTTAAGCGCTCAATGAATCCGTAAGATATTTGGTGGCGCCTGTTGGCCCCTTTTCCCAAACCAAGGTCAACGGCGCAATGTGGCAGCGACAGTCAGGGGCGGTAGCGTCTTTCACGGAGACCAGCCGGTCTCCCGCCCCTGCGCCAAGGTGCGAGGGTTGCACCCTCGACTGGCGTTCCCGTCAGCCCCCGGGGCTGTGCCCATGCCACCATGCGGATGAGACATTGGGACAATTTGTAGGGTCGATTAGCGAAGCGTAATCGTCCGCGGTCACCATCCCCTCTCCCCTTGTGGGAGAGGGCTAGGGTGAGGGGTCACTAGCCTGATGGGCATGGCTTCGCCATGCAGGACACGAGGACTCCGTCCTCGACGGGGTTTCGCCGCCGCTGCGCGGCTTGGCGAGTGACTTTGGAAAGACCCAAAGTCACCAAAGGTCTAATCCCCCACTTGTTCGCCCTCCTGCGTCGGGTTTCCTCGGTTCACCCGTTTGTCCGACGGCACGCGCCGATGGGCCATCCCTGGCCCAGCGGCGCTCGCTCGGCGTCCTGCCTCGCGGCCTGGACAAACAGGCTCACCCCGGCGAACAACAGGGGTCAACAGCCAACCCGCAGCACCGCGCTAACAGCCCCAGCCTATTCGGGGCAAAGATCGGGCGGGTTGTTGTCTCGCAGCCAACCCCTCGCCCACCCCATGGCGAGAGCAGATTGTCGCACCTATGCAACAAGCGCCATCGACATGGTTGCATAGGTGAAAAAATCATGGCGAATGCAACAGCAGGCGGCACCCATCCCTATCGGGAAAAGGTTTTATATTGAAGGCCCGATAGTGAGTATTTCACCGTAATAACCCCTTATTTCTCAAACGTCCGATTACGCTTCGCTAATCGAACCTACGGCCCAAATAACTGACCTATTCATAGGATGTTGAGAGTGAAAATAATTGAAAAAATAACAGTAAAATATTTCCGTTCACTTCACACCATTGAAGTAAAAAACTGTTCTAGCGTTAACGTTTTTTCTGGTAGAAATGATGTTGGAAAATCCAACGTCATAAAGTCATTGAATCTATTTTTTAATGGAAAAGTTGATTGGGATGAAAATTATGAGTTCTATGATAATTTTTCAACCAAAAGACTTGAAGAGGTTAGAAAAGAAAGCGTAAAAGGAAAGCAGTTCATAAGCATTAAAATTGATTTTATAAGACCCAATAATTATAAAGGTAGCCTCCCACCTCGATTTACGGTAGAACGTAAATGGTATCGAGATAGCAGAATATATGAAGAATCACATAACCTGTCCCGTCTCGGAGAAGCGAATAAATTACCGTCATCGTTAGTTACAGCCCAGAGAAGTTTATCCACATTTCTAAATAAAATACACTTTGAGTATGTTCCTGCAATAAAAGATAGAGCTTACATTCGTGAGTTACTTTCCCGATTACAGCATTCACTATTAGATATGACTGTTAGTCAAAATGCTGATTTACTGGAAACTGCTACCAAATTAGCAAGTCATATTGAAGGACAAATAGGTGTACTCCAAAATGACTTCAAAGAGGCGACTAACATTCAAACAGCAATCATGCCACCAGCTCAAGTCTCTTCATTATTTCAATCATTTTTAGTTTCTACAAATGCAGAAGATGGTGATATCCCTCTTAAATACAGGGGAGATGGTCTTCAATCTAGATATATAGCATCTGTGCTACATTACATATCTGTCAATTCTCAAAAATTTTATATATGGGGATACGAAGAACCAGAATTAGCCTTGGAATATAGCCATGCGGCACAGATGGCTGATGACTTTATAAACAAATATGCAGTTAACACACAGATATTTTTAACAACACATTCCCCCGCATTTATTAGTCTAAAAGGTGAAAAAGCAAGATGCTTTAGGGTAACTCAGTTAAGTGGATGTTCGATGGTGAATGATGTAAATTCATCTCAAAACATATCTGATGAGCTAAAAAATGAATTGGGAATAGTTGCTATACAACGAGAAGTACATGACTTTTATTCAAAGCAAATCATTGAACACAATTTGCGCCTCGAACTTATATCTTCATTAGAACGTGAGATCTCTTTACAAAAGAAGTTACTCGTTGTTACTGAGGGTAAAACTGATGCAAAAATTCTCGAACACGCAAGAAAACATTATCCGTGTGATGCAATCATTCGTTCTTGTGACAATACTAGCGATGATCGCCATTCGCTAGGTGGCGCAGGTGCTCTAGCCAGATTAATTGAATCAATCCATCCAGAAGATAAAAGACCTGTAATAGCCATTTTTGACAATGACGATGAAGGACAAAGAGAATTTGAAAAACTAAGCAGAAATTTCAAATCTGGAAATACACAGCTACAGATAAAAAAACACATTAACGGCTATGCATGGGCATTGCTATTGCCTGAGCCTGAATACAGATCCGGTTTTTCAGATGCCGGATGCTTATGTATTGAGTTTATGTTTAACGAACATGTATTAAATAAAAAGTTCAACAATGGCAAAAAGTTAGAAGTTGAAGTTATGACCCCGCAGTTAAATATAGGCAGCCGAAGATTAAACATTGGCACAGATGTCATAAATTATGATTTTGGCTGTTTTAAAAAGATAAAGGCGGGAAAAAACAAATTTGCAGACGATGTGGTTTCCACATTGCCGGCAGAGGATTTCATATCGTTCAAACCTATTTTCGATTTTATTGATGAGATTAATCTGGAATTCTCAATGCGAAATCAATGATTTCATACTTTGCCTCTCTAATTACAAGTTAAGTTTAAATTGATAGCACATTCAAAAAAATAGACATACCATTGTTTATTGTCATGCATACACTTAATTTTATTAGGCATCACTGGGTACGTTTAACACATCCCCGCGATTGATGCTCTATACATTAAAAACCCACCAAAATTATCAATCATAAAAAAGAGCACTATATGAACCGTACTTTAATATTAAGCGTTAGCATTATTCTATCTGCATCAATTTTTAGCATTGACAAGATAAATAGTTATATTGACTCAAAGAATATTCTCCCGTTGGTGTCTGGTAAGGTCAGATTGGGTAAGGTGTATAGAGAAAATGTAACCTCCACATATGAAGTTACATTGGATGGTTCTAAAGAACCCATAATTTCTATAAATGCAAAAACTACAGATCTATACAACAGGGTGTATGACGATTTTACACAAACACTTGAACAAGTGAATGAAGAGCGTAAAAGAGATAAAAAGGAAGAGCTTTCACATGATAATGCTTCATGGAACAAAAATGCACATATAAAAATCACCACACAAGTTACTTACCAGTCCGAATTTCAACCAAATTTCGTTCTTACAATTGATGAAACGAATATAGAGCATATAGCAAATGACAAATCATCTAAGAACATAATAGGTTATATTGAAGAACTAAAAAGTTACGCATCCAGAATGGAGTCAAAATATGAGTTGCAAAACTCATTCATAAATTAAATTCCTAAAAAACCGCAGCCTTGAGCTGCGGTTTTTATTTCTATTCCCCAAACATACTTCTATCCCAACCAAAAAACTATTTCCCCAACCCCTTGCACTGCTCTCCCCCTGCGGCGGGATAGGTGGTGAGCGTCTCATAGAGGGCGGCGCGCAGGCTGCCGGATTGGCAGAAATCACAGCTGCCGCCAGCGTCAATATCGGTGATGCGGGCGCCTTGCGGCCCGTCCTGTACCAGATAGGTGCTGACAAAACGGTAGGTGCCGCTGGGGGCGTCAAGCGGGGTGCCCGGCTCGCCAAAGGTGAAGCGCACCTTGACCTCGCTGCGATCCCGGCTGCCGGCGATGGCGCGCGAGGAGAGGATCTCCGAGCCCAGCAGGTTATCCCAGGCGTTGGGCAGGAAGGGGTTGCCCTCGACAAAGGGGGGCTTCTCGTCGGGGGCCTCGCGAGTGGCTATCTCGCGCGCCTTGGAGGCGGCATTGAGCAGGCAGAGCAGCTCGGGGGAGACGATAGTGGGCAGCGCGCCGCCAAGATCGCTCTGATAGAGGCCGCTCGGTTTGACTTGGCGCTCCCAGTCGAGAAACTGGGCCACCTTGGCCTTGGCGCGGGCACTGGCGGCCGGATCGAGTTTGCCGCTGGTGGTGGTGCCCGCATGGGCCGGGGCGAGCTGGGCCGCCGCAGAGAGGGCCAGTGCCAGCACGGGCCAGCTGGATATCTTCATGGTGCCATCTTCCTTATGTTCGCTTGCATGGGCCGCGCCTTGAACAACGCGCCGGGCCCTAAAAAAAGAGCGCAGCCCAAGGGCTGCGCTCTGCGTCAGATCGTCAACCGGCGGCCCTTAGGCTCGGCGCCAGCTGGTCTTGCCGGCGCTGTCTTCCAGCACGATGCCCATCTCGGTGAGACGGTTGCGGGCGGCATCCGCCGCAGCCCAGTTCTTGTCGGCACGGGCCTGATTGCGCTCGGCGATCAGGCGCTCGATCTCGGCAACCTCTTCGTCCGCTTCGTCACCCTTGAGGAAAGCCTCGGGGTCTTGCTGCAGGATGCCGAGCACGGCGCCCAGCTCGCGCAGACGGGCGCCCAGCGCGGCAGCGACGGTCATGTCTTCACCCTTCTGGCGGTTGATCTCGCGCACCAGATCGAACAGGGCGGAGTAGGCTTCCGGGGTGTTGAAGTCGTCGTCCATCGCCTCTTTAAAGCGAGCCACCTGCTCGTCACCACCGGCAGCAGCGGCCACCGGCAGATCGCGCAGGGCGGTGTACATCCGCTCCAGCGCGGCGCGGGCTTGCTTGAGGTTATCTTCCGAGTAGTTGAGCTGGCTGCGGTAGTGGCCAGACATCAGGAAGTAACGGACGGTTTCGGCGTCGTAGTGGGCCAAAACGTCACGGATGGTGAAGAAGTTGCCAAGGGATTTGGACATCTTCTCTTTATCCACCATCACCATGCCGCTGTGCATCCAGGTGTTGACGTAGTCGCCACCGTGGGCGCAGCAGGACTGAGCGATCTCGTTCTCGTGGTGCGGGAACTGCAGATCGGAGCCGCCGCCGTGGATGTCGAAGTGGTTGCCAAGGTGCTTGGAGTTCATGGCGGAGCACTCGATGTGCCAGCCAGGACGGCCCGGGCCCCAGGGGCTTTCCCAGGTCGGCTCGCCCGGCTTGGACATCTTCCACAGCACGAAGTCGAGCGGATTGCGCTTGGCATCCACCACGTCAACGCGGGCACCGGCTTGCAGTTGCTCCAGATCCTGACCGGAGAGCTTGCCGTAGTCGGCATAGGATTCGACGATAAACATCACATCGCCGTTATCGGCCACATAGGCGTGCTCTTTATCCAGCAGGGATTGCACCAGCTCGATGATCTCTTCGATGTGCTGGGTGGCGCGCGGTTCGATATCCGGGCGCACCATGCCGAGGGCGTCGAAGTCGGCGTGCATGTCGCCAATCAGACGCTCGGTCAGCTCGTCGCAGGTCACTTGGGTTTCAGCGGCGCGCTTGATGATCTTGTCATCCACGTCGGTGATGTTGCGCACGTAGGTGAGGTCATAACCGGCGTAACGCAGGTAGCGAGCGACCACATCAAAGGCGACGAAGGTGCGGCCGTGGCCGATATGACAGTGATCGTAGATGGTGACACCACACACATACATGCCCACCTTGCCCGGGTGGATAGGTTTGAATTCTTCTTTTTGACGAGTGAGTGTGTTGTATATCTTCAGCATCTTCTAACCACTGCCTGTGAGTAAAATGGTTGGTCATAATACCCCGTTCAGGGGCAGAAAACGAGGCAGAAAACGTGGCCAATCCCGCCTGCCAGCACGGTTACGGCGCCAGAGAGACTATGCCGCCAGCCCCTGATGGGCTAGAATTGCCACCACTTTATGCCATACACCTGCGGGCACTTCGTCGCCCGCATCAAATGAAAGGACATATCATGGTCACTCTGCACACCAATCACGGCGACATCACCCTCACCCTGAATGCTGAAAAAGCCCCGGAAACCGTGGCCAACTTCCTGCAATACTGCCGTGACGGTCACTACGACAACACCATTTTCCACCGCGTCATCGACGGCTTCATGATCCAGGGCGGCGGCTATGCCCCGGGCTTTGAAGAGAAAGACACTCGCGCTCCCATCAAGAACGAAGCGGCTAACGGTCTGTCCAACAAGATCGGCACCATCGCCATGGCCCGCACCATGGAGCCGCACTCTGCCAGCGCCCAGTTCTTCATCAACGTGAACAACAACGATTTCCTCGACTTCAAATCCGCCACCACTCAGGGCTTCGGCTACTGCGTATTCGGTGAAGTGACCGCCGGCATGGACGTGGTCAACAAGATCAAGGGCGTCAAGACCGGCAACTACGGCCGCATCCACCAGGACGTGCCGGTAGAAGACGTGGTGATCACCAAGGTGACCCTTGCTGACTGATCTCTGCCGACTCGGCACTGACAAAACTGCGGCCCCGGCCGCAGTTTTTCCATCTGCCTCCTCCACTGCCAGCCCAAACTGGCGCCGCCTCGACTATCTGGCCCACGGAAACCCGCGCCAGCGCTCGGCCCATGCCCTGCTCACCGCCGGTGTGTGGGATGAGCTGGCCGCGCAGTGCGCCGATCTGGCGCTGGTGAGCACGCTCGCCATCGGCCTCGATCGGCCCGGCAGCGATCTCGATATTCTCTGCCAGCATACAGATCCCGCCGAGTTTGCCGCTACTTTTGCAGAGCAAGGCTGGCAGGCGAGCGCCAAGGGCGACAATATCTGGCTGCTGGAGCGCACCTTTTCCTGCCTCGACGAGCACTGTGCTGTTAGCGGTTGCGTTGAGAGCGAGGCCAGCTGGCCGCTGGAGCTCTATGTCACCCCAGCCCCCATCGAGACGCTGAATGGCTGGCGCCACCTCACCTTGATGGCAGCTTTGCTCGAGCGGTTTGGCGATGCTTTCTACCGCGAAGTGCTGCGTTTGCGCCTTGAAGAGGGACTAAAAGGGGAAGCGGCCATGTGCCGGTTGCTGGGTCTGGCGGGAGATCCTTACGCTGCGCTGCTGACGCTGGAGGGATGCAATCTGGCCGAGCTGTCATGGCAGCCGCCATCCCGTGACGATATCCATACCTCAACTGGCGCGGCGGCGCCTGCAGCGCACGATTCGTCCCCTGTTGTGTCTACTACCTCTGCCACCCCTGTTTACCCTGTTTCGACCGAGAGCCCGACCCCCACATCATGAGCACCCTCTTTATCAGTGACATTCACCTCTCTGCCCAGCGGCCCGATATGACCGCGGCACTGGTGCGCTTTCTTGAGCACGACGCCCCCGGCGCCGATGCCCTCTATGTGCTGGGGGATCTCTTCGAATTCTGGATTGGCGATGATGACCCCAATCCGCTCCATCAACAGATGGCCGACGCCTTCTTGGCCCTGAGCCAGCAGAACGTGCCCATCTACTTTATCCACGGCAACCGCGACTTTCTGCTGGGCCAGCAGTTTGCCAAGCGCGCTGGGATGACATTGCTGGGGGACCCTTGCGTGATCGAGCTCTATGGGGAGCGGGTAGTGCTGAGCCACGGCGATCTGCTCTGCACCCTGGATGAGGGGTATCAGAAGTTTCGCCGCATCACCCAGCTCAAGTGGCTGCGCTGGCTCTTTTTGCGACTGCCGCTCGCCCGCCGTCAGGCCATCGCCTGCAAGATGCGCGGCCAAAGCCAGATGGAGAATGCCCACAAGAGCCAGATCATCATGGATGTGACGCCAGCGGCGGTGGACGACACCCTGCGCGCCCACGACTGCCGGATGATGATCCACGGCCACACCCACAGACCCGCCATCCACGACTTCACCCTGGACGGCCACCCCGCCCGCCGCATCGTGCTGGGAGACTGGTTCGAGCAAGGCTCGGTGCTGATCTGCCGCCCCGGCGAGCAGCGGCTGGAAATGCGGGCGCTGGCAACGATCGGCCCCGCCGCTCATCTATCCGTCTGACATCCCCCTGCTAGGGTTGCAGGCAAAACCTGCGGCCCAGCATCCCCTGTTAACCCGGTGAACCGACTCATTACGGTGAGCTCAGGCTGGTATGGCCTGTGCTGATGGGGTGCTCGCCCCATCCCTATCGGTTCTGCTGCGCCAGCAACACCAAATACGGCAAAAGCCGGCCAAAAAAAACATCCAACATGCTGAAAATAAAGCAAAATGACCATTCAATCAGCGTTGAAATAAGCAAGGCAGCTCATTAGACTACCGACTCCCCTACCCGTCCTAACACAAGGAACGTATCAAACAATGAAAAAGACGGTTCTCACCCCCTTACTGGCGCTGTTGATCACAGGCTGTGGCGGCGGTGATGGCGAACAGGAAGAGACCCCTATCCGCCCCCCTGTCACCCCCAACTATTTCGAGGCATCCAGCCAGAGCAGCGCGGGCGGACAGTTGAACCCCACCAGCCTGCGGTTGGCGGCGGGTGAACAGGGGCGCTTCTCGGTACAGGCTGACAGCGGTTACCTCCTGACCGAGATAAGCGGATGTGATGGCACCCTGGATGGCCTCACCTATACCACTGGCCCCATGAGCAGCGATTGCCAAATCTCGGCCAGCTTCACTCAGGAGAGTGCCGCCGTCTATTTCAACGCCACCACCCAAGCTTCTCAGGGGGGCGCACTCAGCCCCGACGCCCTGCGTCTGAACGCCGGTGAACAGGGCCGTTTCACCGTGCAACCCGAGAGTGGCTTCGTACTGACACAGATCGCAGGATGTGAGGGCACCCTGACGGGCAACATCTACACCACAGCACCCATGCGCGCCGATTGTCAGATCTCGGCCCGCTTTATCAGTGATGCCGCCAATGCGATTGCCCGGGAAGATCATACCCTTGCCAGCGAGCAATCTCTGATCGCCCATGCCCGTGCGGCGATTGCCGACAGTGAGGAGCACCGCACCGAGCTGGTTCGCAGCCTCTATCAGGGAATGGCACAGATCAGCTGGAACCCGAGCCACGACTCCATCACCTTTTCCAGCTTCCAGCCGGAGAGCACGGTGACCCTGCTCCCCTCCAACATCAATGGCAAGGGGGAGAGCGAAATCCGGGGTCTGGTGATGGTCTCCGAGCAAGCCGATTACCGTCAGGCCGCCATGGGGGCGAACCTGTTTTCCGTTGACCGCACCCTGCAGAGCGAGGCGCTGCTCAAGGGGCTGATTGGCTGGCTGACCCGGGGCAAGGATAGCGATGGCCTGCGCATCCTCACCGCCCAGATGCCTAGTCGCGCCGATAGCGTCTATTTTCCCCACAACGAAGGCGTGCGTGACTGGCTCAAGGCGATCTATCCCGACAAGCACAGTATCAACCCGGCCAATACCTGCGATTATCAGGCGCTGAGCGACTGTATCGATACCATGGCGCCGGAGCTTATCGTGATCAGCGATATCGACCGCCAAGGGCTCGGGTATCAGGGGATCGCAGAGGCGATCGCCAAGGCCAAAGCGGCCGGGATCCCGCTGCTGCTCTCCAACTATCGGCGCGATGCCAGCCCGCTGCTAAGCCCCCTCTATCTCGATATGGGGCTGGTCACCTGGGGCAACTACTGGTCAAAACTCAGAGCCAGCGATCTGGCAGTGAACACCATCATGGCACCCGACACCCAGCTGATGGCGGTCGATACCCTGCTTGGCAACCTTCTGGATCGCAACTTCACGACCCAGTGGCTCGATAGCTGCGGCGGCAACTTTATCAATTGCGGTGGCTCGGAGAGCTTCAACCAGCAGTTCAAGCTGGGTGCCGACTGGCTGAGAAATGCGGCCATCACCCTCGACAAGGCCGGGATCAGTCCCTTTGCTCGTGACGGCGTGACACTGTTGCCCGCCACCCTGCTGCTGGCCGACAAATACAGGGCCGCCATCGACTACCCGATTGCCTGGGATGAACATCAATCCTGGCAGCAGGCGATGTTTGCCGACTGGCTGGTGAGCTATGCCCGCACCCGTACCCCGGCCCAGCCCGATCTGGGGGAGTACGTCACCGATCGCAACAAGGTGGTGAAGGGACAAGCAGCTCACTACGCCTATCCCGCGACGCTCACCGACAGTCGGCGCATTGCGGTTCCCTACAGCGGGCAGTGGACCACCACCGGCTGGTATGCCCTGCCGGGACAAACCATCACCCTGAGACGCACCGATAACGCCGATGTGTCTGCTACCGTCCGACTCAACTACCACAGGCCCAACACCAATCGCGCCTATGAGCAGAAGATCTATCGAGCCCCGCTGGAGCTGACCACCGGACGACTGATCTTGGCCAAGGGGGGCAGCATCACCTTCACCTCTCCTTATGGCGGCCCTATCTATCTCTATCTGGAAGGGGGGACAGCATCGCTGGCCGTCCAGGTGAGCGCCACGGGCGTCACCCGTCATCCGGCCATCATGGATTTCAGTGATGAGCAGCAGATACGAGAGTTCAACGAGCGGCTGGAACAAACCGAGCTGCCCCATATCGATCTGCGGGCCGATGGCGCCGAACAGCATCTGCGCCGGGATCGCTTCACCAAGGCGGTGGGTGGCGTCATTCCAGACACCAATGCCCTGCTCGACAGCATCGCCCGGGATCACCTCAATGGCGTCTACACCCTGGCGGGCCTGAAAATTCAGGGCAAGGGGCTCGATGAGTCGCTGCCGGCAGATGTGAAAAACGCCTGCGTGGCACTGCTGGGGGAGGGGTGTCTCGATGAATCGCTCCATACCCGCACCATCATCCAGCATGCCAACTATGACCAGAATGCCCATTGCGGCAGCGGTTGCAGTGGCAACCCGTGGGACTCTTCCGGCAGCATCAGCCCGATCGGCTGGCTCGACAATCACGAACTGGGCCACAACCTGCAGACCAACCGGTTGAACGTGCAGTACGCAGCGGCAGACGATGCCGACAACTGGAGTGGCTACGGCAGCCGGGCGGGGGAAAACTCCAACAACATCTTCCCTTATGTGGTGAAGTGGCGCGCCCATTACCTGAGGGATGGCAACACGGCGCCCATCAAGGATGGACACATGAATCACAAGGATCTCTTCTATGTGTTCATGTCTGATGCGGCGCAGGTACGGGACAGGAGTGGCAACCGCGTCGTGCTCGGGGCCAACTGCCAGGTGCTCGATACCGGCGAGAGTCGCTACGAAGCCCCATGGAAGAGCAATGCCTACGCCGTCCACAACGGCTATCGCATGGCGTTTTATATCCAGATGGCATTACGCGCCCACCGTATGCTCCTGACTGATGGCACCCGGCTGAACGATGGCTTCACTATCTTCACCCTGCTCTATCAGCATTCACGGATCTTCGGCGCGGCAGCCGACAGTGAAGCGCAGTGGAATGCCAACAAGGATAGGCTCGGCTTTAGCCTGTTCCCCTACTCGGGGCATGCGGTCTATGGCGGCAAACGGGTGCGCGACATACCGGGCAATGACTTTATGCTGGTTGCACTCAGTCGGCTCACCGGCTGGGACTGGCGCAATCACTTCGATCTGCTTGGCCTGCGTTACTCCAGCCTCGCGGTCGCTCAGGTGCAGGCCAACCAGCGTTATGGCAGCCTGCCGATGGGGATGTATGTGCTGGAGGATGACCTGCCCCCAGCCAACATGAGCGAAGGTGTCACATTCCTGCCGCTCTCTGAAAGCGACGGATCCACCCTCTGGCCCCGCAACAGCGGCTCGCCAAGCGCCTGCCCAACACCCTGAATAGGATCATCGCGATAACCACAACAAGCGCCCGGCAGGGCGCTTGTTGTTTATCAGGCCTTTGGCCCCATGGTGGATGCCGAGAAGGTTGGGGAGTCTGCGTGGAGAAGAACGAGCCGAAAATGTGTAAGCCTGTGTAAGGACTAAACACATCTCTGGCCCATCCACGCAGCAATGTTACAGCACCGTCATCTGACCGGCATAGAGGATGAAGTAGCGCAGCAGCAAGATCCCCACCAGGCTCAGGCTGCAGACCAGCACCAGGTGGGAGTGCTGGTGCTGGCGAGCTGGCGAGCTGAACAGCCCCAACAGTTGGGGAAGCAGGATGCCTATGCCAATCACGCCAAACCAGAAGACCTGCGACCAGAAGCCGCCGCCTATGGCCGCCCACATCGCTGCCTCCCGCTGGCCGCCACCGAAGTAGAGGCCGGTGAAGAAGCAGACCAGCAAGAAGATCTCGATAGCCACGATGGGACGCTCGAAGCGGTGCACAAAGCTCACCCCCTTGCTATGGCCGCTCTCCTTGAACAGAGTCACCGCCAGCAAGATGGTGGAGGCGACCCCCGAGCTGATACCGGATACCAGAAACAGCGCCGGCAGGATCGGGTTGTTGAGCATGGGGTAGGTCTTGAGCGCCGAGAGCAGGAAGCCGGTATAGGCCCCCAGCAGTACGGCCAGCAACAACAGCAGGGGAGTAAGCAGTCGCTCGATCTGTGCCATCTTGCCTATCAGGGTATCGATGAAGGCGAACCTGTCCGCCAGCAGGTGCCGCCGCAACCCCTCGATCTCGGCTCTGAAGACCACCGCCAGCCAGGCAAACAACACCGTCATATAGACCTGAAACAGCATGACCCCCATCGACATCACGGAATCGAACTGATAGTGGAACATCAGCTTCCAGAAAGTCCAGGGTCGCGCCAGGTGGAAGATGAGGATCAGCAGCCCCAGTATCACGCTGAGCGGGGCCAGAATGGCGGTCGCCCTGATGATGCCGCTCTCGCTGCCGGCCCCGCGCTGGCGCAACAGCACCGAGAGGGTGACTGAACCGGCGGAGATCCCCAGCAGAAAGAGGTAGATGGCGATGGGACCATCCCAGACCAGTGAGTCGAAGTGAAATGCGTTATGCCACATGGTACATACCTCCCGTTTCGCTACTCACCATCTGCAGAGGGATACCGTCATGATGCGGGTTATGAGGACTCATGATTTTACCTCCCCTTTCGGTACCCGATACATCTTGGGCGAGGTGCCGAGGAACTGTTTGTAGCGATAGGTGGTTTCATGCACCAGCCGTCTGGCGATCGGGCTGTGAGGATCATCCAGATTGCCGAACACCAGCGCCTTGGTAGGGCAGGCTTCGACACAGGCGGGTTGCTTGCCGTTGGCCAGATTGGTTTTGCGGCAAAAGTCGCACTTGTCGGCAATGCGGGTGACCGGGTTGATAAAGCGTACCTGATAAGGGCAGGCCGCCAGACAGTAGCGGCAGCCGACACAGAGATCGGGGTTAATGTCGACGATGCCATCCTCGGCCCGGATATGGGATGCACCCGTCGGGCAGACATGCACACAGGGGGCGTTATCACAGTGCTGGCAGGACTTGCGGAAAAACCGGTACTCCTGATCCGGATATTCACCCACAGGGCCGGAGCGCAGGATCTGCAGGCGGGCTACCCCTTGTGGCACCTGATTGACTTCCCGGCAGGCATCCATGCAGGCGGTACAACCGATGCAGGCTGTCTCATCGTGGATCATGCCGTAGCGCACCCCCCCGATGGTCATGCTGTTGGCCAGGGCGCGGGGCGACCCCGTCATCAGGATCAAGGCGCTGGCACTCATCCCCACCATAAACTCGCGACGGGTCGTGCTCATGCGCCCTCCTTGGCCGCGGCTTGCTGCCTGGCCTCATGCTGCTTGCTGTGGCAGTCGACGCACAGCTTGATGCGGGCCTTCTCGGGAATGCCGACCATGGGCTCTTTGGCCGGGTGCAACTGATGGCAGCTGGTGCAGGTCACGCGAGTCGCATGCACGTCGTGAGCCCACAGCGCCTTGCGCAGATCATCGGGCTCATGGCAGCTCATGCAGACGCCGTTTTGCTGGCTGAGCGGGAAGGCATCGTCGCCAAAGCGCATCACGTCGACAATGCCGCCACGCTGTTTGCGGTGCTGGGCTGACGGGTTGCCGTGACAGTTGGTACAGGTCACCGCTTCATTGGTATTGGGGTTGGTGACGCTGGCATGCTTGCCATGCATCCCCTCGTTTCCGTCGTGGCACTTGTCACACTTGGCGAAACGGGCGGCCGCTTTTTTCTCGGCTGCGGCCTTCTTCGCGGCTTTGGCCTGGCGTGCGGCCAGTGCATCGGCGGCACTGCTATCGGCCACAGTGCTGACGGCAGCAGACGCTGGTTCGACGGCGGTCGCTGCGAGGGCAAACTCGCTTGCACCCAGACAGATCGTGGCAAGCAAGGCCCACTGCATTATTTTTTTCATACTGGACTCCGGATCAAAGAGGTTCAGCGGCGTTATCCACCCCCTGACAAGAAAAAGAGCGACAAATACCTCCCAAAATGCCAGAAACGGGCAAGAGTCCCCCACCCACGACAGAGTGGGGGCTTGATCAATGGATAAACCTGACCGCTTTGGTTATTGCTGGCTGGCGTAGTACTCGGCCAACGCCTGGAGATCGGCATCACTCATGGCAATGATGGCGTTATTCATCTTCTCGTCATTGCTGCGCTTGCCGGCCTTGAACTCTTGCAGGGCCATCAGTATGTAACCTTTTGGCTGACCGGAGAGGATGGAGGCTTCATCGTCGGCAACGGAGCCACCTTCGGAGTGACACTTCTTGCAACCAGACTCTTCATGCAGTTTTTGTCCTGCTTTGGCCAGTGCGGCATCGAACGGCTGCTTCATCGGCTGGTAGGGCAGTTCGGCATAGTAAGCTGCCAATTCGTCGATCTGATCGTCGCTAAGACCCTTAACAATGTCGGTCATGTTTCCCTGTTTGCTGGTGTCACCGGTGACATGATTAACGGTCTTAGCAGGGCGGCCATCTAGGTAGCTTCGCATCTGCTCCGCAAGATTAGATTCTGCTATTCCGGCGATTGTCGGAATATCTGTATGTGAGCTGATCCCCTGATTACCGTGACATGCGTTACATGTTTTGGCCATCTCGTCGACCCCGGCAAAGGCTGGCCCAATTGAACCAATCAACAGAGATAACCCCACCACTTCCCATTTCATGCTTCGCTTCATTTTGCACTCCTCTTGACATAAAAATCGCAAAAGACAGCTTATACCGTTTTTTTATTCGAAAAAGTGGGCTTAGTCCCGCTTTTGAGACTTCTGTCAACGTCGAGAGCCACATAAACCTTATAATTCGGGGGGAAATGGTTTTTGACCAAGGTGGGGCTCAAAAGGCTTCAATGTTGCATGTTTTTGGGACTTTTCTGAGACAGCTCATACATGAAATAAAAAATCCGATAAAAAAGGATAAACAAGATGAAATACTGGAAAGCGCTGGTGGCAGCTGCAATGGTGCTCACCCTCTCGGCCTGTGGTGGCGGGGGGGATGGCAGTGACAAGAGTGAGCCACCCACCCCTCCTCCAGGAACCCCTGGATCTCTGATTATCTCGGCGTCGACACCGGTTCTCACCCCGGATGGTCAGCTCTCGGTACAGTTCAACGTGACGGACAAACAGGGCTCGGGTTACGACCTGGGCGCTACGATCCCCTCATTCACCCTCAACAAGGTGATCCCCGGCCGCGATGCCACACGTGAAGACCCGGCCATCTGGAAGAGTTTTATCTACCGTTCCGGCAAAGCCACCAGTGAAAACAGCGGCAAGCTGGAGTCACTGGGCAATGGGCAATATCGCTACACCTTTGCTATTAACCCCACCACAGTGCCGGATCCCTATCCTGCTGATTCACAGAGCAACAATGGCGTGATTAGTTGGGATGAAACGGCGACTCATCGTGTGGGTATCTTTTTTGGTGGCAGTAACAATGTCCCCGTCACCAACTATGTGCTGGACTGGGTGCCGGCTGGGACGCGCGCCGCTTTGACCCGGGATATCGTGGATCAGAGCAGTTGTAACAGTTGTCACATGAAGCAAGCGATCAAACACGCGGATCGCGCTGACCCCAAACTCTGTGTCACCTGTCACAACGAGAGCAATCCGGCCATTGCTACCCGCCGCTCTCTGACGACCATAGTGCACAAGTACCATGGCAATCTGGATAGTACGGATACCAAGACGGTCAGCCACTTCCCGCAAGACTCGCGCAACTGCGATACCTGTCACAAGGACGCCACGCCAGCCACCCTCAATGCCGGTAACTGGCAACATGCCCAGGAAAAAGCGTGTGGTGCCTGTCATGCCGATTCAACCAGCTCCACAGGTTTTGATGCTCACATCACTGGCAAGATAATCAGTGGCGCAGTCTGCACCCAGTGCCATGGCGCTGATCCGGCCAGCAGCAAGTCCCCCTACATGGTCCACCTGGGTTACATGGCCAACGAGGCGATTGGACGCGACAAGCTGCAGTTCACGTTCGATGACGTTCGCTATGCCGCTCCCAATATCGAGGTCGAACTGACCGTCACCGTCGACGGTACGCCGGCCGAGAGTGTTAATGACGTGCTGAAATATGTCAAAGATGGCAATCCGGCCATTCTGGTCAACTGGGATCAGGGCCAGGGATTCGAGCTGGCCACCACCAATCCGCAGACCTTCGTCTCTGGCAACAAGATCGAGTTCAGCAAGTGTGTCAGCCAGGGCACAGGCCGCTTCCTGTGCAGCAAAGAGACGGGCAACGAGGTCAACGGCACCCTGGCTGCGACCATCGCCGACTTGAGAGTCTGTGTGGCGCGTAAAGCCGATCGCAACGGGGCGTTTGCCGCAGGGGATCTGCTGCCTTGCAGCAGTACTGCCAGCGCACTCTCCCTGATCGCCATCAATCCGGTCAGCGCCTACTTCCGTGCCGAAGGGGGCATCGACAGCAGCTATCTGCTCAAGGCCGGTGCGGATCTCGCTTCCTGCAACAGTTGTCACAAGGATCTGGCAGTCCACATGAGCAATCATGCGGCCAAGGATATGAGCCAGTGCACCAGTTGCCACAACGCGACCCGTACCTCGTTCTATGCGGGGGTGCCGGGGGACCTGAAATATCACGTCCACTCCTTCCACGCGCTGGGCGCCAAACATGGGGGAAGTGCTACCTTCCCAGGCGATATCAGCAACTGCGAGTCCTGTCATACCCAGGGGCAATACAACCTGCCCAACCAGCAGAACGCGCGCCCCTCTCTGGTCGCCACCACGGCTGACAACAAACAGCCCAAATACTTCAGCCCGGTGCTGGTGGTCTGCTCCAGCTGCCACCTCAAATCACCGCTGGGGTTGGTCAAGCCGGATAGCCCGGTGGCAGGGGATGAGTGGGCTACCCACATGAAGAATAACGGCGCCGTCTTTGGTGCAGAGACGATCGAAGCCGCAACCGGTGTTGAACAGTGTGCCTCTTGCCATGCCGTCGGGCAGGAGCAGGGTGTCGACAAGGTTCACAAGGTCTACGACTTCCGTTGATGAAATCCTGCGGTCAGGGGGTAACCCCTGGCCCTTCGCCGTTGAAGGAAACAAGATGAAAAAGACCATCACGCAGTGGTTATTGGCTGGCATGCTGGCCCTGAGCTGCCTGTCAGCCTGGGCCAAGAGCGATGCCGCGCAACCCGCTGGCGATGCAGATCCGCGACTCCAGATTGAATCGGCTCTGGACAAGAAATTTGACCAGGGAAAATACTCCCCGAAGGGAGCTGATACCTGCCTCAAGTGCCACGATTCAGATTCACGCAAACCCGCGACCGGCATATTCCACAGTGTGCACGGCAATCTGGGCAACCAGAATGGCCCCATGGCCGACCGGCAGTGTGAAGCTTGTCATGGTCCGGCAGGCAACCACACGCGCAATCCTCGCAAAGGAGAGAAACGGGAGCCGATGATCACCTTTGGTCCCGATTCACCTGTGCCGGTCGAGAAGCAGAACAGTGTCTGTCTCTCCTGTCATACCGATACCAACCGGATGGGCTGGCATGCCAGTGTTCATGCGGTCGAGGATCTCTCCTGTACCAGCTGCCACACATTGCACCAGGCCAAGGATCCGGTGATGGACAGCAAGAAACAGGTCGAGACCTGCACCAGCTGCCATGCCGCAGAGAAATCGGATCTGCACAAGCGCACCAGTCATCCCATCCTGAATGGCGAAATGCCCTGCTCCAGCTGCCACAACCCGCATCAGTCACAAAATGAGGCCAGCCTGAAACAGCCAACCGTCAACGAGAGCTGTTACGAGTGCCATGCCGAGAAGCGGGGCCCCTTCCTGTGGGAGCACGAACCGGTGACCGAGGATTGCTCTCTATGCCACAGCCCCCACGGTTCCATCAATCAGGCGCTGCTCAACAAGCGCGTGCCCCAGTTGTGTCAGGAGTGTCACAGCGCCCCCCATGCCAACGTGTCCATCCCCGAGGGGGATCTCAAGGTGCGCGGCGGCAGTTGCCTGAACTGTCATAACCAGATCCACGGGACCAACCATCCGAATGGGCAGTCCCTGCGACGTTGAGGAGAGAAGTCATGAAACATTCAACACTTTGGCTCTCCTTGCTGACCATCTTCTCGGCCCATGCCACCGAGGAGCCGCTGGCTGTCGAGGATTACTCCCTGCAATCGGCCAGGGAGGCCAAAACCGCGCGCTGGCGCTGCGCATCCTGTGAAAGCGAGAGTGGCTGGTTTGGTGAGGTGGGGCTGGGGACAGGCTACATCAACGATGATGGCGCGACCCGTTTTCGCAACTGGGTGCCCGCCGCCAACGATACCGGCATGCTGGGGATCTTTAACGCTGACCTGCAGTATCGGGGAGAGGGATCCCGTTATGGCGCACTCGAGGCCAGGGATCTTGGAATGCGCCGTTTCAGCATGTCACTGGAGCAAGGGTTCTATGATGGCGCGCGCGCCAAAATTGGCTACTCCGAAACCCCCTTTTACTGGAACAGCCATGGCAAGAGTGTCTATCGCTCTGACGATGCGCCTATGGCGGCTGGTGCGCTGGCCGAATTTGACAAGGAGGTGGTCCGCAAGAAGCTGACTATGGGGCTTGCCTATACCCCCAAGAGCCCATGGCGCCCTTATGCCGATTTCTCTTATGAGAAAAAAGAGGCAACGCTGGCCACTTATCAGTCCAGCATCCCGGGGATAGGCAGCATGCCGGGCTTTGTACCCAAGCTGGTCGATGGCAGCAGTACCACCCTGGTCAAGAGTGGCATCAGCTACCTGGGGGAAGGCTGGCTGGTTGATCTGGCCTACAACGGCTCACTCTATCGCAACGAGGAGACCGCATTCTTTTTCGGTTCGGCCAGCGACCCCTATGCCAATGAGCGGGCTTACGAACCCGACAACAGCTTCCATCAGGTCAGTTTGTCCGGCCAGTACAACTGGGACAGGCAGAGTCTGAGCGGTCGCATTCTCAGCAGCCGAACAACGTCGGATGGCAATCTAGCCGCCTTCCGGCAGGTGCCGATCACCCAGAGCGATTTCCACGGTGAGATCGATACCATCCAGACCAATGCCAAATGGGTGGGGCGTTTTGGCCGGGATTTGACTCTGCGTGCCGGGGGCGAATACCGGGATCGGCAGGACAACTCGGACAAGCAGGTTGTTATTGGCAAACAACGGCAGCCGGGGGATCGTTCTCACAGTAAAGCCAATCTGGAAGCGGATTACCGCCTGAGTCGATCGGTCAAGGTAACCGGGGGTTACCAGTATCGTGCCGATGAACGGGAGTACGCGGATCGTCGCAAGACGGATGAGCAGACATTGTTCCTCAAGAGTCGCTATCGCCCGGTGGGCGATCTGCAACTGGGGGGCAAACTCTCCTGGAGCACCCGGGATGGCTCTGAGTGGAAAAATAACAACCCCAATGTCAGCCCGACCTTGCGCCAGTTCTATCTGGCCAATCGTGACAGGTTCGAACTGCGCGGCGATCTGCAGTATGCCTTCAGCGAGCAGTTAAGCTCCTCGCTGGAAGGGTGGTGGGCACGGGCCAACTACCCGGAGCCCGACATCGGACTCAGTGAAGGGGAGGATTACGGTATCGATCTGACCCTTAACCAGCAGTTTGATGAGAACCTCAGTGGCCATCTCTTCAGCAACGTACAGTGGATCACCTCAAGCCAGAACCATGCCTACACAGGTGCCCCGGACTGGGATCCCTATTCGACCCGGGTTCGTGACCAAATCACTACTCTGGGAGTGGGTCTAAGCCAGAAGAAGGCGTTTGATTTGGCGCTGGAACTGGGGGTGGATTACAGCTTCTCCTATGGCCGTGGCCAGACAGATGCCAGCAAGGGTTATGACTACCCCGACCTGACCAGCAAGCAACACCGTCTGGAAGGCTATGCCCTCTATCAGCTCGACGAGAAGCTGTCACTGCGCTGGGATATGCGCTACGAGTTCTACCACGATGTGGACTACCTCTACACCGGTGAGGAGTACAGCATGGGTCATGTTAACCAGAACTATAACGGTTACTTCACCGCTATCTCCTGGCTCTACAAGTTCTAACGCCGCAAGTGCCACAAGGGGAGCCTGGCTCCCCTTTTTCATGCCCGGCACAGACACCCGAATGCGGATAGCAATTGATGCCTGGATGCCGCGAGGCATGTTGCTATCTAATTGATTTTCTATATTTCAGATCTTCCCAGCAGCTGGGTTGCGTGGCGGCACTGCGACGTTAGGCCGCTGATCTTGTGTGGCGCCGAACGGGCCGATCGGTTGATGGTGGGCGACAAGTGGCGGGTGTGAATGGCGCCGTCGTGGGGCTCGATATCGAACAGCTTATCGCCCTTCACAAGGTGGCTGCTGCTGTGCTGGTACGTGGCCAGGTGAGAGCAAACGGTAAAAAGCGAAGGGGCCCGCAGCGGGCCCCTTGTTGTTGGCGCTTTTCGCTGCGCCGCTATTTGGCGGCGGGGGCAGGGAAGTATTTGCTGTGCAGCAGCGGGTATTCACTACTCGCCAGCACCTGGGTCAAGCCGGTCTGGAACTCTTTGATCAGTTCGTCGCTTACCGGATGGCTGAAGGCGAAGCAGAACTGCTCCGAGCTAAGTACCCACTGCTCCTTGAAGCGGGCGGGATCGAGTTTTTGCTCGACGATCAGCTGCTCCATGGTGGTCTTGTTGGTGGAGACCAGATCGACCCGGCCTGAGGTGAGCATCTTGAGCGCCTGTGCCAGCCGGTTGGCCGCCATCAGTTTGGTTTCGTCAAAGCCGTTGTTGAGCAGCAGTTGCTCCCCCACATCGGCCCGCACCGCGCCGATATTGAACGCCTTGGCATCGTCGAGCTTGGTGATGGTGATATTGCGATCGGCCAGCCCCACCAGCACGATCTCGGCATACCCGATGGGGCAGGCCCACTTGAACAGGGGGTCCCGCGCCTGGGTGCGGGCGGTGGAGAAGAGCACCGCATTGGGCTTTTGGGTCAGCAGGTAGTAACCACGCGCCCAGGGCATGATGGTGATGGGCTGCGCCGGCGTATTGGTCTTTTTCCACACCAGTTGCAGCAGCTCGACCGCGAGGCCGGTGGGGGCGCCGCTGGCATCGGCGTAGTTGTAGGGTTTGTACTCTTCGGTGATGTAGTGCAGTTTGCCGAGCTCAGGACTCGCCTGTGCGAGGGTGGCCAGCAGCGCCCCGGCCAATCCAATCCATGGTTTCATTTTTGCCATCCTGATCAAGGGAATATCTGCTCAAGTGTGACCAAGCTGGCCGATTTCGCCAAGGTGGCGGAGCATGTTTGGCAAAAAAGCGCGGGCGCATGCCGCCATCTTGCGCCCTATGTCGGCGGCGATCAGGGCGTTAGCGCAGCGGCAGGTATTTGGCTTGCAGGGCCGAGAAATCCGCTGAGGCGACGACGTGGGTCAGCGCCTGCTGAAAGAGGGCAACCTCGCTGTCGGGCACCTGACGGCTGAAGGCGTAGCAGAGCGGTCTGGCATCCAGCACGAAGGCGACATGAAAGTCATCCGGCTTGAAGCCCAGTTGTTGCAGGGTTTGATAGCCCGCCAGCTTGTTGGTCGCAAACAGATCGGCGCGACCTGAGGTGAGCATCTTGGCCGCCTGGGTGAGGCGGTTGGCCAGCATCAGCTGGCGCTCATCGATACCGCGTTCGAGCAGCAGCTGTTTGGAGACGGTGGAGCGCACCACACCGACCTTGTAGCGGCTGATCTCGGCCTCCGAGCCGAGGGTAATGTTGTCCGCCTTGCGCCCCAGCAGCACAAACTCCGAGTGATCGATGGGGCAGGCCCACTTGAAAAGCGCTTCCCGCTGCGGGGTGCGGGCGGTGGCAAACAGCACCACATTGGGTTTTTGTTGTAGCAGGTTGTAGCCCCGGGCCCAGGGCATAATGCGGATTGGCTGGGGCGACACGCCGCGCGCTTTCCAGATAAGCTGCATCAGCTCCACCGACAATCCGGTTGGCATCCCTTGCTGGTCGCTGAAATTAAACGGGGGAGAGATTTCGCTCAGATACTCGAGCTTGCCCGGATCGGCCTGCGCGAAGGTGGCCCACAAGAGCAGTAGCAGATGAGGTAGGTGCCATGTCCGCACGGGAAAGATCCTTCGCAATCAACCATGTAGCCCAGTTTGACTGCTTGCGGCGGGAATAGCTAGCCACCTCTATTGCATCTTTCATCAATAAAATGGGCAGCGAACTGCTGCCCAGCGGGTGAGTGAGTGCTCAGCGCACCGGCAGGTATTTGGCCTGCAATTTTCGAAACTCCTCCGAGGCGAGGGCGCGGGTCAGGGCCTGCTGAAAGAGGGAGATCTCGCTGTCGGGCACCTGACGGCTGAAGGCATAGCAGAGCTGTTCGGCACTCAGCACCATAGCCACGTTGAAGTCGCCGCTGTTGAGCTTCAATTCGCGGATGGCGTCATATCCCGCCAGCTTGCTGGTGGCGAGCAGGTCGGCGCGGCCGGAGAGCAGCATCTTCAACCCCTGGGAGAGGCGGTTGGCCGGGATGATGTTGTTGTCATCCATGCCGTTGTTGAGCAGCAGCTGTTCGGCGGCATCCGAACGCACCGCGCTGATCTTGTACTGACTCATCTGATCAAAGGTGGTCAGGGTGATGTTCTGTGCTTTGCGGCCCAGCAGTATGTACTCCGAGTAGCCGATGGGGCACACCCACTTAAAGAGATTTTCCCGCGACTGGGTACGGGCGGTGGAGAAGAGCACCACGTTGGGCTTCTGGGTTAGCAAGTAATAACCTCGAGCCCAGGGCAGGATGCGCACCGGCTGGGGTGTCACGCCGCTGTGTTGCCAGATCATCTGCAGCAAATCGACCGCAAGGCCGGTGGTCTGGCCTTGCTGATCGCTGAAGTTGTAGGGGGGGTACTCTTCGGTGAGGTACTCGAGCTTGCCCAGATCAGCTCGTGCCGTCGAGGCTAAGCAGAGCAGCAATAGATGACAGATCAGCCATATCCTCATTGGGAACATCCTTAGCGATCAACCTTCTCTTGAGTGTGACCATCAACAGAGTAAATAGCCACTCACGGCCGTTACCAGCGGGCGCGGATCTGCCCGATGGGCTGGTAGGCCTCATCCCGCAGCCCCACCAGCAGGGTCTTGCCATCGGCTTGCAGCCGGAACTCGCCGTAGCGGGCCGTTTCGTACTGCTCCCCCGTGCCCTCTTCAAAGAAGTAGGCATCGGGGCCGATCTGCCACTGCCGCTCGCTCTGGTGTACCTGCAATAGCCGCTCATCGCTGGCGAGCCGATCCGGTTTGCCATCGGCCACCAGACTGGCCACCTGATGGGCATCGAGGCGGATCACCAGGGTGTCGCTGCCCTTGTTTTGAGTAGCTCTGGCGTCGCGGCTGGTCAGCTCGCGGGCAATCTCGTAGTTCAGCCGCATGTAATCCCCCTGCATCAGGGAGCGGGGATCGACCGGAGCGAGCCGCAGCAGCACCACTTCGCCGCTGCTCATGGCGTGCTCATAGCGCCAGACGGTGGCATTGATGCCCGCCAGGATGGCGAGGCCGCTCAGCAACAGGGCGAGCTGTCGGGTCACAGGTTTCATGAATCGCTCCTTGCCGCGAAGGTGGTGAGCAGCTGGCGGGCACCCAGCAGCAGGATGCCGGAGCCCAGCAGCAGCCAGGATTTGGTCATCAGGGTGAGCCCAAGATCGTAGTAATAGAGCGAGCCATAGCCGAGCAGCAGCAGGGCCGAGAGGGTCATCAGCCCCAGACTGCCGGCATAAAACCCGAGGATCAGCACCAGTGCGCCTGCCCCCATGCCGGGGATGATGGCACTGATCAGCACCAGCGGCAGGCCAAACAGCAGGGGGAGCTTGAGTTTCACCATCACCGCCAGCAGCAGGGCGGCGCAGATCAGGGGATTGAGCCAGAGCGGCAGGCGGGACAGCCCCAGTTCGTCCAGCACGCTGCTGCCGCCATCCCAGAGCGGATGGTGCAGGCGGCCCAGCACCAGCAGGGAGAGGGCCAGCCCCAGCGTGATGGAGTGGTAGAGTTGGTGACGGGCGGGATCCCTATCTGCCCGCAGCCAGCAGAAGGTGATGGCCGCCATCACCAGCGGCAGCGCCAGCAGTTGCAGCCCGAGGCAAGCGAGGCCAAGGGAGAGCAGCAGGGCCGCCGCCACGCTGTGAAACAGCCGCACCAGCCAGTGATCGAACAGCACGGCGATGGCAAGGGACAGCAGGCACAACCCAAACCAGAGCAGGGCATGATGGAGATCAAGCTGATCGAGCAGGCCATAGAGCAGCCAGGCATCGGCCGCCAGGGTGAGGGCCAGCACGAACTGATCCCAGAGATCGCCGCTTTGGCTGCGATTGAGGGCGTAGGCCCCCGCCAGCAGCACGGCCCCGAGCAGCAGGGCGCTGTTGGCCTCGCGGGTCAGCTGTTCGAAGGTGAGAAACAGGAAAAAGAGCAGGAACAGGGCGGCAATCCACCCCACCAGCCCCAGCATAAAGCGGCTCGACCAGTGGGGCTGGGTATCACTGGGCTGATCCCCTTCCACCAGATTGGCCTGTTGCAGTGCTTGCCAAAGGGTCAGATCACTCATGAGACCTCCGTTGTTGTTGCAGCCAGCGGGCGGCGGTGACAGAAAGGCCGATGGCAATCAGGCTCAGCAGCAAGAAGCCGTTGATGTCGGGCTCCATCCACTTGCCCAGCGCCGCGAGGATGACGGCAATCAGGCTGAGGCACCCCATGGCGAGTCCGGCGATAAATCTGTGGTGCCACAGGGCATAGGCCGCAGCGAGCCAGCCAAGCCAGAGCGGCCACACCAGCGGGGAGGCGACATCAAACAGCGCCAGCAGGGTGAGCAGGGTGGCCCCCAGACCGGCAGCAAGGCCCGCCAGCCAGCTTGGCATCAGGCGCCAGCGGTTTGGCGCCAGCAGAAGCAGACCCCAGAGGGCGGCGTTGAGCAGGGTAAGGCACCAGCCCAATCCCTCTTCATCGAAGGTAAAGAAGAACGTGAACAAACCGAGCCGCCAGTAGAGCACCAGCGCCAGCTGGCCGAGCAGCCAGCTTAAGGTCCAGAGCAGGGGACTTTGGCCAAATGCCGCCAGCGGCACCAGCATCAGCGCCCAGGTGGCGAACAGTTGCCAGGGATCGGCGCCGGTCTGGTAGGTCTGACCCACCAGCGCCAGCAGGGCACCGATATTGAGGGCGATGGCGAGCAGCAGCGCCTGACGGGGGGTATCCCCAAGGGGTTTGCGCCACAGCAGAAGCAGCATGGCGAGCAGCGGCGCCTCCAGCAGGGCGAGGCGGGAGACCCGGCCCAACTCCTGCCAGTTGAAGGCAACGAAGAAGATGAGGCCAGCCCCGATGCAGAGGGCGCCGAGCCAGAGCAGCAGCCGGTCAAACAGCCACTGCCAGCGCGCCGGATGGGGGGGAAGATCGGCGAGGGTCAGGGCGTCCGCCAGCTTCTCTGGCGCCAGCCGTCCCTGTTTGACCCATTCGAGAAGCGTCTCTCTTGATACGTTGTGCATGGGGGGACTCCACGAGGTTTGCCCCATTATGGCATGAGGTCCCCGCAACCGTGCACTGCCCCTTGGCTGTAGGGCAGGTGGTTGCGACAGCGGGTTACGCACTAGACAAAGCAGCAAACAAAAAAGCCCTCCGAGGTGGAGGGCTTGGTCAGCGGAAAAGGCGATCAGGCAAAGATCAGGGTGCTCACCCCGAGGCCGACGAAGAGGATGGCGCAGGCGATGCGGATCCCCTTGAGCGGCAGCTTGTCTGCCCCCAGCTTGCCGATCAGCACCACCGGCACGTTGGCCAGCATCATGCCGAGGGTGGTGCCGGTAATGACCTGTACCAGCGAATCATATTTGGCGGCCAGCAGCACGGTGGCGATCTGGGTCTTGTCGCCAATCTCGGCGATGAAGAAGAGCACGAAGGTGGCCATAAAGGGGCCGTATTTATCCAGCGAGCTCTCCTCGTCATCCATCTTGTCCGGCACCAAAATCCAGATAGCCATGGCGATAAAGGCGATGGCGACCAGCCAGGTCATTATCTTGGGATCGAGCCAGCGGCTGATGAACTCACCAATCCAGGCGGCGCCCGCATGGTTGAGCAGGGTAGCCGCCAGCATGCCGGCGATGATGGGCCAGGGCTTGCGAAAACGGCAGATGAGCAGCAACGCCAACAGCTGGGTTTTATCGCCGATTTCGGCAATAGCGACGCTGAGGGTTGAGGTTAACAAGGCTTCCATAAAAATGACCGGGGGACGGAATTGTTATAAACCAAAGACAAGCCTGCGCCATCCGTCCCCGGTATTGGCACTGGCCCGTCAAAGGTCTTGTCAAATCCATGGCTGGCATGGATCACCCTGACCATGGTGATTTGGCACCAAGTATGTTGATCAGGGTCGCAAACCGGTATTCATGCAATGGATGGCACCGGTGTACGAGACTACTCCCCCTCGATGGGAGCGGGCATTCTAGGGAAAAACCGCATGAGTGACAAGGGGATCAGCCACCCACCAGCTTGACGCTGAAACCGGCTTTCTCCAGCTCGGTTTTGATCAGGTCCCGTTTATCCCCCTGGATCTCGATCACTCCCTCCTTGATACCGCCTCCGGTGCCGCACTTTTTCTTGAGCAGGGTGGCCAGGGATTTTTGCTGATCGGCGGGTATGCCATGAATGGTGATCACCCCGGCGCCCTTGCGCCCTTTGGTCTCGCGGCGAATGCGCACGGTGCCGTCAGTGGGGAAGGGGGAGGCGGATTGGGGAGCGCTCTGCTCCTTGATCATGCCGCCATCTGTGCTGTAAACGAGGCGGCTGTTGTTGTCGTGATTCATGGCATTACTTTATGGGTTAGCTAAGCGGAGTTTGATTTTACTCAAATAAAAGTTGAAGACACAGCTTATAATGCCCCAAGTAAAAGAGAATTATTATTGTTTAACTTCAGGAGTCAGTCATGGTACTCACGCAGTTGTCACCGGGACAGAGTGCTCGCATCAAGAATATGAATCAGCTCGCCCGGCCGCTGCGCCGCAAACTGATGGTGATGGGCCTGTTGCCCCAGACTGAAGTCATTTATCTGCGCTCCGCCCCCCTGGGGGACCCGCTCCAGATCCAGTGCCAGGGGATCTGTCTCTCCATGCAAAAGAGTCTGGCCCAGCAAATAGAAGTCGAGCCGGTATAACCCCCTGTTCGGCTACCGCTTCGGTCAAGAAAGTCACCGGGAGCGGTTCAGAGACAAGAAGTCGAACCTGCAAAGCAGCTTGCCACTCGCACGCGGCGGGTTCAGAAGAAAATAGAGGTAGAGCTGGTATGAATTATTCCCTGGTAACGGTAGGTAACCCCAATAGCGGTAAGACCTCCCTGTTCAACGCCCTGACCGGCGCCCGCCAGCAGGTAGGCAACTGGAGTGGCGTCACCGTCGACAAGAAGATGGGTGAGTTCAGCGCGGGTGAGCATCACTTCAAGCTGATGGATCTGCCTGGCATCTATAGCCTGGCGGGTCAGGATGGCAGTCTGGACGAGCAGATCGCCAGCCGCTTTGCCCAGGGCCAACAGCCCGACCTGCTGCTCAACGTCATCGACGCCGCCAATCTGGAGCGCTCCCTCTACCTCACGCTACAACTGCGTGAACTTGGCCTGCCCATGGTGGTGGTGCTCAACAAGCTGGATATCCTGCAAAAGCGCCGCATCGTCATCGACGAGAGCAAGCTCGGCAAATCCCTCGGTTGCCCTGTAGTGGCCCTCTCTGCCCACAACAGCAAGCAGGTTGCCGCCTTCAAGCAGCAGATCCGGCAGTTTATCGGTCAGCAGCAAGCAGCCTTGCAACTCGATTACGGCCAAGAGCTTGAAACCGATCTGGCGGAGCTGGAGACCCTGCTCGCCCCGCATCACCTCACTACCCGTGGCCGCGCCCTGCGCCTGCTGGAAGAGGATGCGGTGATGCAGGAGACTCTGCTGCCCGGTCAGCAGGCGGCCGCCGCCAATGTGGTAGCTCGCGCTCATCAAGGGCAGGATATCGACCTGCAACTGGCAGATATCCGCTACGGCCATATCCACCAGTGGGTACAACAGGCTCGCCAGCAGAAGGGCAAGCTCACCGAGGCCCAGAGTGAGTGGCTGGATCGGGTGCTGCTCAATCGCTGGATTGGCATCCCCTTCTTCCTGTTTGTCATGTACCTGATGTTCATGTTCGCCATCAAGGTGGGCAGCGCCTTTATCGACTTCTTCGACATCATGGGCGGCGCCCTGTTTGTCGATGGGGTGCACCACCTGCTGGGGCTGATCAATGCCCCCGAATGGTTGGGCGCCATTCTGGCTGACGGCTTCGGGGTTGGTTTGCAGACCGTGGCCACCTTTATTCCGGTGATTGGTTGCCTCTATCTGTTCCTCGCGGTACTGGAGAGCTCCGGCTATCTGGCCCGCGCCGCCTTCGTGGTGGATGCCCTGATGCGCCGCCTCGGCCTGCCGGGCAAGGCGTTCGTGCCGATGCTGATGGGCTTTGGCTGTACCGTCCCCTCGGTGATGGCGACCCGTACCCTCAACTCCGAGCGGGAGCGGCTGATGACCTCCGCCATGGCCCCCTTCATGTCGTGCGGTGCCCGTCTGCCGGTTTACGCCCTGTTTGCGGTGGCCTTCTTCCCTGAATCAGGCCAGAACCTGGTGTTCGGTCTCTACCTCATCGGTATTCTGGTGGCGGTGCTCACTGGCCTGCTGCTGCGCAATACCCTGCTGCCGGGCAAGAGCGACTCCATGGTGATGGAGATGCCGGATTACGAGTGGCCGCGTCCTGTCAACGTTGCCATCAAGACCTGGCAGAAGCTCAAATCCTTCGTCTTTGGCGCCGGTAAAACCATCGTGCTGGTGGTTGCCGTGCTGAGCGTGCTTAACTCCCTGGGTACCGATGGCAGCTTTGGCCATCAGGAGCAGGAGAGCTCGGTCCTGAGCAAGATCAGCCAGGCGGTGACCCCGGTGCTGCACCCCATCGGTGTGCGCGATGACAACTGGCAGGCTACGGTCGGTATCGTCACCGGTATCTTCGCCAAAGAGGCGGTGGTCGGTACCCTCAACAGCCTCTACGCCGGTGGTGGCGCAGATGAAGAGGAGGCGAGCGAGTTCTCGCTGGTGGCCAGCTTCCATGAGGCGATCGATGCCGTGGCAGCCAATCTGGCGGAGATCAACCCGAGCGACCCTATGGGGCTTGATGTTGGCAACCTCGACGACCAGAAAGCTGCCGCTGAGGCGCAGGAAGTGGATGTCTCCACCTACGGCAACATGCAGACCCACTTCGATGGGGCGGCTGGTGCCTTTGCCTACCTCTTGTTCGTGCTGCTCTACATGCCTTGCGCCGCCGCCATGGGTGCCCTGGTGCGGGAAACCGGTCGCCAGTGGGCCCTCTTTACCGCGGCCTGGTGCAACTATATGGCCTTTATGTGCGCGACCCTCTTCTATCAGGTGGCCACCTTCGCCGCTCATCCGGAGCAGAGCCTGTTCTGGATCGTCAGCTATGGCCTCTCTCTGGTACTGCTCTGGTGGGCCGGTCGCCGTCACGGTGACATCGTCGCCCGCAAGGTGGTGACCTTATGATCCTGCGCGAGCTGGGGGATTACCTCGCCGCGCAGCAGAAGGTGAGCCGGCGTGATCTGGCTCGCCACTTCCACACCTCGGAAGATGCGGTGGAGGCCATGCTCGGCGTCTGGATGCGCAAGGGGCGGGTCATCAAGCGCGAGAGTCGGGTCTGTGGTGGCAGTTGCTGCGGCAAGAGCGAAGAGGTGATGTTCGAGTGGTGTGACGCGGGCCAGATTGGCATCAAGATCCGCTAAACGACTACCAGACCTCATCACCAAACATCGAACAATAAAAAACGGCAGGCCCTGCTTTAAATGAGGGTCTGCCGTTTTTATTGCTGAAAACAGGCGAGATCAGGCGCTCTGGCGAGCCTCGCTCAGCAGTGCCAGCGCCGGTTGGGCGTTGTCCGGCATCAGCCGGTAGGCCTTGTGGTGTTTGACCCGGGTGGCTTTCTTGTTGCCCTGGCTCAGCAGCAGGCCGTGCTTGAAGGCCGCCTCGGCCAGCACCTTCTCTTCACCGCGCACATAGAGGGTGAGGGGTTTGACAAGCTCACCGTCCTCGATATGGCCTTCATATTCGCTATGGCTTACCACCAGACTCGCCTGACCGCCCGATTGCAGGCGCAGCTTGGCGTTCACCTCGCTCTCGGTCAGCACCAGCCAGCCTGCCGCCGTCAGATCCTCCAGCAGGGCCGCCAGCTTGGCTCCCAATTGCTGCGGATTGGTCATGGCGCACTGGTATTGGAAGGCGATGCGCGCAAGCAATCCCTTGAGATCGGCGCCCGCACCCAGCGTGCGGCCAAGCTGCACCCAAGCTTTCAAATCTTCCATCACCAGACGGGAGAAGCGCTTCTCCTTGAGGGAGTCGGCCATCCAGGTGCAGAGAAAGTGGCTCTCTTGCGCCGGAGTGCGCTTGCCCGCCTTTTGCTCGGCGGTGCGGGCCAGTTCGGCCAGGCTCTGGGTGGCCATCTCGAGCAGGGCCTGATTGTAGGTCGGAGAGGTCATAAGCAATCCTTGAGTTGACCACCAGGGGTCAACACCGATGACAGAGATGGCAAAGGCGCCAGTGGCGCCTTTGCGGTTCAATAGAGCAACTGTCCGCCTTATTTCGGCTGGCGGGGCTTCTTGGCGGCGGCCAGACGCTTGAGGCGCTGACCCTGCAGCTTGGCTTCGGCCATCACCTGGGCCACGGCGTTATCTTCACGCTGCGGACGCTTGCCGAAGCGGCGACGCTCCTGCAGCTGTTTGATCAGCTCGTCACGGCTGCTCACCTCATAGCCCGGTACCATGATGCGGCGGATCTTCTGGCCGATCAGGGCCTCGATCTCCAGCAGGGTACGCTCCTCTTCACGGCTGACGAAGGAGATGGCCATGCCGCGCTTGCCGGCACGACCGGTACGGCCGATGCGGTGCACGTAATCTTCCGCCAGGAACGGCAGATCATAGTTGACCACGTACTCCAGATCCGGAATGTCCAGACCACGGGCTGCCACCTCGGTGGCGACCAGTACCCGTATCTTGCCTTCCATGAATTCGCGCAGGGCGCGGCGACGGTTGCCCTGGGCCTTCTCGCCATGGACAACGGCGGACTTGATGCCGTCGAGGTTCAGCTCCTCGACCAGCACATCACAGCTCTCGCGGGTACTGGCGAACACCAGCACCTGCTGCCAGTTCTGCTTGCCAATCAGCTCGGAGAGCAGCTCGCGCTTGCGCTTCTGCTCGACCGGATAGACGGTGTGGCTGACGGTGTCGGCGGTGGAGTTCTGCTTGTTGACGCTGACGATCTGCGGTCTGTCCAGCATCAGGTTGGCCAGCTTCTTCACCGCGTCGGAGAAGGTGGCGGAGAAGAGCAGGTTTTGACGGGTCTTGTTGACCGCTTGCAGGATCTTCTGCACATCGGCACTGAAGCCCATGTCGAGGATGCGATCCGCTTCATCCATCACCAGACACTCGACGCCAGAGAGGCTGAGGTTGCAGGCGGTGAGGTGCTCCAGCAGACGGCCCGGGGTGGCCACAATGATGTGTGCGCCCGCTTTGAGCTTCTTGGCCTGCACGTCCTGCTTGCCACCGCCGACGATGGTGATGGTGGTGATATCGAGATACTTGGCGAAGTCATTGATGTTGCTCGCCACCTGAGCCGCCAGCTCGCGGGTCGGGGTCAGGATCAGCACCCGGGCGTTGGAAGGCTGGACCGGCGCCGGATTGTCTACCAGACGCTGCAAGATGGGCAGGGCGAAGGCGGCGGTCTTGCCGGTACCGGTCTGGGCGCTGGCCAGCACATCGCGGCCACGGCGAATGGCCGGGATCGCCTGTTGCTGCACAGGGGTCATCTCCTGATAACCGCAATCTGAGACAGCACGCAAAATCTCGGGGGCAAAATCGAACGATTCAAATCTCATAATGGGTTCCTGTGTTCCAGCTGGGCTGTGTTTGGCTTGGTTAGCTCGGCATGAGCGAGACGGAGGTTGTAACCACCGACGGCTGCGCCTGACATCAAGTCAGAGAGTGAGCCGGAAAATGGCGGGCGCGAAGTGTAACAGATAGACGTCACAAATTCTGCCTCAAATGGTTGGAGTTTTTCCCGTGGCAGTTGCCCAGTGTAGGAGCCATCGCAAGGCACTGCATCTAGTTATCTTCACGGCTGCCAGGAGCGTATGAGCGGTTGGTGAGCGCGCATAGAAAATCAGCCCCGCATTGGCGGGGCTGACTGTTAGGGAACATCACGGCTGTGGCCGGTCAGATCAGACCGCCAGATAGTCCATGATCCCTTCGGCCGCTTTGCGCCCTTCGTAGATGGCGGTCACCACCAGATCGGAGCCACGCACCGCGTCGCCACCGGCAAACACCTTGGGATTGCTGGTCTGGAAGGCGTATTCCGCCTGCTCGCGGGCCTTGATGCGATCCCGGTTGTCGAGCTCGATGCCGAACTCCGCCATCCAGGGCTGGGGGTTGGGCTGGAAGCCAAACGCCATCACCACCGCATCGGCGGCCAACACCTGCTCTGAGCCCTCGATAACCACCGGATTGCGGCGGCCATTGGCATCGGGTTCACCCAGCTCGGTGCTCACCACCTTGATGCCGACGGTGCGACCGCTGGCATCCAGCTCGACCGCTACCGGTTGCAGGTTGAACATGAACTCAACCCCCTCCTCGCGGGCGTTTTTCACCTCCCGCTTGGAGCCCGGCATGTTCTCCTCGTCGCGGCGATAGGCGCAGATCACCTTGGCGGCCCCCTGACGGATGGCGGTACGCACGCAGTCCATGGCGGTATCGCCACCGCCCAGCACCACCACCTGCTTGCCGGCGAAGTCGATGTAGTCGGCTTGCGCCTTCTCGAAGCCCAGCAGCCGGTTGGCGTTGGCGATGAGGTAGGGCAGGGCGTCATAGACGCCCGGCGCCTCTTCGTTGGCAAAGCCGCCCTTCATGTACTTGTAGGTGCCGACCCCGAGGAAGACCGCATCGAACTCGCCGAGCAGGTCGGCGAAGGTGATGTCCTTGCCCACTTCGGTCTCGAGACGAAACTCTACACCCATCCCCTGGAAGATCTCGCGGCGACGCTGCATCACCTCTTTTTCCAGCTTGAAGGAGGGGATGCCGAAGGTGAGCAGGCCGCCGATCTCCGGATACTTGTCAAACACCACAGGGGTGACGCCGTTGCGTGCCAGCACGTCGGCACAGGCGAGACCCGCAGGGCCGGCACCGATGACGGCGACCCGCTTGCCGGTTTTGACCACGTTCGAGAGATCGGGCTTCCAGCCCATCTCGAACGCCTTGTCGGTGATGTACTTTTCGATATTGCCGATGGTCACCGCGCCGAAGCGATCGTTGAGGGTGCAGGAGCCCTCGCAGAGGCGATCCTGCGGGCAGACCCGACCGCACACTTCCGGCAGGCTGTTTGTCTGGTGGGAGAGCTCCACCGCCTCCAGAATGCGCCCCTCTTTGGCCAGTTTCAGCCAGTTGGGGATGTAGTTGTGGACCGGGCACTTCCACTCGCAGTAGGGGTTGCCGCACTCGAGGCAGCGATCCGCCTGCATCTGTACCTGCGGCTGATTGAAGGACTCGTAGATCTCCACAAACTGGATTTTGCGGATCTTGAGCGGCTTCTTGGGCGGGTCGACCCGCTGGACATCGATAAACTGAAATACGTTCTGGCTCATAGGGTTCCCTCCTTATTGCGCCTGGATTCTGAGTTCTGCACTGGAACGGCTGGTGTGACCCAGTAGCGATTTCACGTCGCTGGACTTGGGTTTGATCAGCCTGAACTTGGGCACATAGGAGTCGAAGTTGGCCAGGATCTCCTCGGCGCGCGAGCTGCCGGTCTCATTGAGGTGCGCCGTGATGATGCCGCGCAGGTGCTCCTGATGGATGGCGAGATCCGCCACATCCAGCAGTTCCACCAGCTCGGGGTTGGTGCGCTTGGCGAAGTTGCCGCACTCGTCGAGCACGTAGGCAAAGCCGCCGGTCATGCCTGCCGCGAAGTTGACGCCAGTCTGACCGAGCACGGTGACGATGCCGCCGGTCATATATTCACAACCGTTGTCGCCAATCCCCTCGACTACCGCCAGGGCACCTGAGTTGCGCACCGCGAAACGCTCGCCAGCAGTGCCTGCGGCGTAGAGTTTGCCGCCGGTGGCGCCGTAGAGGCAGGTGTTGCCGATGATGGCTGCTTCATGGGATTTGAACGCCACGCCGACATGGGGCTTGATCACCAGCTTGCCGCCGGTCATCCCCTTGCCCACGTAGTCGTTGGCATCACCGGTGAGGATCATCTCAAGGCCACCTGCGTTCCAGACGCCGAAGCTCTGGCCTGCGGTGCCGTTGAAGTGCACTTTGACCGGATCGGCCGCCATCCCCTGGTTGCCGTGACGTTTGACGATCTCGCCCGAGAGGCGCGCACCCACCGAGCGGTCGGTGTTGCGAATGTCGTAGCGGAACTCGCCGCCGCTTGAGGTTTCCACCGCCTCCAGCAGATCCTCCACCATTTTCAGGTTGAGCGGCCCCTTGTCGAAGGTGGGGTTGTGCTGCTGGCTGAACAGGCTGGAACCTGCCGGTGCCACCGGAAGGGCCAGAATGCCGGAGAGATCCAGCTTGGCCTGCCGGGCGGTGAGGCCGGGCAGGGCCTCCAGCAGATCGGTGCGGCCAATCAGGTCGGTCAACTGGGTGACGCCGAGCTGGGCCATCAGCTCGCGGGTCTCTTCGGCGATGAACTTGAAGTAGTTCATCACCATCTCCGGCAGGCCGGTGAAGTGCTCGCGACGCAGCTTCTCATCCTGAGTGGCAACGCCGGTGGCGCAGTTGTTCAGGTGGCAAATACGCAGGTATTTGCAACCGAGCGCCACCATGGGGCCGGTGCCAAAACCGAAGCTCTCGGCGCCGAGGATGGCCGCCTTGATGATGTCGAGACCGGTCTTGAGGCCGCCATCCACCTGCAGCCGCACCTTGTGGCGCAGGCCGTTGGCGACCAGCGCCTGCTGGGTTTCAGCCAGACCCAGCTCCCACGGGGAGCCGGCATATTTGACCGAGGTGAGGGGGCTCGCGCCAGTGCCGCCGTCATAACCGGAGATGGTGATGAAGTCGGCATAGGCCTTGGCCACGCCGCAGGCGATGGTGCCCACGCCGGGCTCGGAGACCAGTTTCACCGACACCAGACAGCTCGGGTTGATCTGCTTGATGTCGAAGATGAGCTGGGCCAGATCCTCGATGGAGTAGATATCGTGGTGCGGCGGCGGTGAAATCAGGGTCACGCCGGGCACGGAATAACGCAGCTGGGCGATCTGGGCCGTCACCTTGTCACCGGGCAGCTGGCCCCCTTCGCCGGGCTTGGCGCCCTGCGCCACCTTGATCTGCACCACATCGGCGTTCATCAGGTAGTGGGGGGTGACGCCAAAGCGGCCGGAAGCGACCTGCTTGATGCGGGAGTTCTTCTCGGTACCGAAACGCTTGGGATCTTCGCCACCTTCGCCGGAGTTGCTCTGACCGCCGAGGCGGTTCATGGCGACAGCCAGCGCCTCGTGAGCCTCTGGGCCGAGGGCACCGATGGACATGGCGGCGGAGTCGAAGCGGGGGAACAGCTTGTCGGCCGGCTCAACCTGATCCAGCGCGACCGGATTGTCGACCTTCTTCAGGGCAAGCAGATCGCGCAGAGTGGCAACCGGGCGCTCGTTCACCAGACGGGCGTACTCCTTGTAATCGGCATAGTTGCCGGAGCGCACCGCGGTTTGCAGGGTCTGCACCACATCCGGGTTGTAGGTGTGGTACTCGCCGCCGTGGACGAACTTGAGCAGGCCGCCGTGGGGGAGGGGCTTGCGCACCAGCCAGGCCTGACGGGCTAGATTGTGCTGATCCTGCTGGATGTCGGCAAAATCGGCACCCTGAATACGGCTCGATACGCCACGGAAGCAGGTATCGACCACGGCTCTGGCCAAGCCCACAGCTTCAAACAGCTGGGAGCAGCGGTAGCTGGCGACCGTGCTGATGCCCATCTTGGACATCACCTTGTAGAGCCCCTTGTTGATGCCGTTGCGGTAGTTGACCATCGCCTGGCGCAGGGACATGGTGAGCACGCCCTCTTCAACCTGTTTGGCCAGGGTTTCGTAAGCGAGATAGGGGTAGATGGCGGTCGCGCCAAAGCCCAGCAGCACCGAGAAGTGGTGCGGGTCACGGCAGCTTGCAGTTTCCACCAGAATGTTGGCGTCACAGCGCAGGTTGTTGTCCACCAGGGTGCGCTGTACCGCGCCCACCGCCATGGCGGCCGGGATCGGCAGGGTATCGGCGCTGATATCGCGATCCGACAGCACCAGCAGTACGGTGCCACTCCTGGCGGCGGTTTTGGCCTCATCGCAGATGCGCACGATGGCCGCTTCCAGCCCCTCTTCTGGCTTGAAGTTGAGGCTGATCACCTGATGACGGTAGTACTCACCTTCCAGTGCCAGCAGCTGGTGGAAGTCGGAGTAGAGCAGGATCGGCGACTGGAACAGCACCCGGTGGGCGTGGCCGAAGGTCTCGTTGAAGACGTTCTGCTCGCGACCGATACAGGTGGCCAGCGACATCACGTGGTTTTCCCGCAGCGGGTCGATGGGCGGGTTGGTCACCTGGGCAAACATCTGGCGGAAGTAGTCATAGAGGGTGCGCGGGCCGGAGGAGAGCACCGCCATCGGGGTATCATCCCCCATGGAGCCCACCGCCTCCTGACCATTTTCACCGAGCACCCGGATGATCTGATCCAGCTCCTCGAAGGAGTAGCCAAACAACTTCTGATAGGTTTTCAGCTGGTCATCAGAGAACTCGCGGCTACCGGTCTGGCTGTCGTCCATCTGCTCGAAGGGGACCAGTCGGCGGCAATGTTTATCCATCCACTGCTTGTAGGTGTGACGGTTCTTGAGGTCGTCATCGATCTCGAAGCTGGTCCACACCTTGCCGTTGCTGGTATCCACCACGAACAGCTCGCCCGGGCCGACCCGGCCCTTCTCCAGCACTTCGTCCGGGGTGTAGTCCCAGGTACCGACTTCTGAGGCGAGGGTGATGAACTTGTCCTTGGTGATGACGTAGCGGGCCGGACGCAGACCGTTGCGATCAAGTGCGCAGGTGGCGTAGCGACCATCGGTCATGACGATACCGGCGGGGCCATCCCATGGCTCCATGTGCATGGAGTTGAAGTCGTAGAAGGCGCGCAGGTCATCATCCATGTTCGGGTGTTTTTGCCATGCAGGCGGGATCAACAGGCGCATGGCGCGGAACAGGTCCATGCCACCGGCGAGGAAGAGATCCAGCATGTTGTCGAGGCTGGAGGAGTCAGAGCCGGTGGTGTTGACGAAGGGGGCCGCTTCCTGCAAATCGGGAATGAGCGGCGTGGCAAACTTGTAGCTGCGTGCCTTGGCCCACTGGCGGTTGCCGGCGATGGTGTTGATCTCGCCGTTGTGGGCCAGATAGCGAAACGGCTGCGCCAGCGGCCAGCGCGGGCTGGTGTTGGTGGAGAAACGCTGGTGGAAGACGCAGATGGCCGCCTGCATACGTATGTCGGCGAGATCCAGATAGAAGCGCGGCAAGTCCACCGGCATGCACAGCCCTTTATAGACGGTGACCAGGTTGGAGAGGCTGACCACATAGAAGTAGTCGTCGTTGACGCGCTTTTCGATGCGGCGACGCACGATATAGAGGCGGCGTTCGAGATCCTTGTCGACCCAGCCGGGCGGGGCGTTGACAAAGACCTGTTCAATGCTGGGCAGGGAGGCTTTGGCGATGGTACCGAGTACGTTGGTATCGACGGGCACCTTGCGCCAGCCGACCAGACTCAGGGTCTCTTTTTCCAGCTCTTCGTCGATGATGTCTCGGGTCTGCTGGGCCAATACGGGGTCGGGGTTGAGAAACAGCATGCCGACCGCATAGTTGCGGCCAAGGTGCCATCCCTTCTCCTCGGCGACAGCTCTGAAGAAGCTGTCCGGTTTTTGCAGCAGCAGACCGCAACCATCGCCGGTCTTGCCATCGGCGGAGATCCCGCCGCGGTGCTGCATGCGAGCCAATGCTGACATCGCGAGACGGACAAGCTTGTGGCTGGCTTCCCCTTCCATGTGGGCCAACAGGCCGAAGCCACAGTTATCCCTCTCCAGCTTTGGATCATATAGTGACATTGCATTTCTCCCTTGCTCGGCCTTGTATCGCACAGTCATCACCTGACTGCATAAATTGCGATTGGCTCTTGTGGTTCCGTCTGCCTGACGTGGCGAATCTCCAAACTAATGGGATTTTCTGGCGAGGTCAATCGCAGGTCAGGTTTGTCTTCATGGTTACATTCGCATAACAAAATGTCGGGTTAGGGGGATTAGCTCGCAGTTATGAAGTATTTATTCTACGTAGTTTGATTTTGTTGGTTAAATATATCGCCATTGACGGGCTCAATGGTGTGCTCGGCGACGATGGGCGAATGTAGTAATTTTACCAACCCGATGTGGCCGACAGCGGAAGGGATCACATTTTCAATATCCCATGCTTGCAATTGTGTGCTGTCGGGTCTCTTTGAATTTTTCATTGTTCAACAGTGGGTTATCAGGTCTCATTTTCATATGGATGTTTACTGTTTGAATCGTCAAAGAACTGTAAAAATCCTTTTTTTGCGCTTTTTCTCTATATTTATTCAAAATTGGTCGGGTATTTATATGTTTTACCCTCTCCGCTAGCTTGATCCAGCTCAGCCCCTGTTTTGCGCAAGCTCGTACAATGGCGCTCCTTTAGCGGAGGTGTCATGCAGTTACACGAACTCGTCAATACATTCGGTCAGGATCTCAAGCAGCGTCACGGTCAGAAGATCCACAAACTCTCCATCCACGGGGCCTTCACCTGCCCGAACCGTGACGGCACCCTGGGCCGTGGTGGCTGCACCTTCTGCAACGTATCCTCTTTTGCCGACGAGTCGGCCCAACAACTCTCAGTGGTGCAACAACTGCTGGCTCGCCGGGACGAAGTCACCCGTGCCAAGCGCTATCTTGCCTATTTTCAGGCCTATACCAGCACCTATGCCGAGGTCGAATATCTGCAGCGGATGTATGAAGAGGCGCTGTCGGTGAGCGATATGGTGGGGCTCTGTGTGGGCACTCGCCCCGATTGCGTGCCGGATGCGGTGCTGGATCTGTTGGCGGGCTATCAGGCCCGGGGCTACGAGGTGTGGCTGGAGCTCGGGCTGCAAAGCGCCAACGACAAGACTCTGCAACGGATCAACCGCGGCCACGGTTATGCCGCCTATGAGGATGCGGTAAGACGTGCCCATCAGCGCGGCATCAAGGTATGTGCTCATCTGATCGTCGGCCTGCCGGGCGAGGTGTCGATGGACAGCCTCGATACCCTGCATCGTATCGTTGGGACCGGTGTTGAGGGGATCAAGCTGCATCCGCTTCATGTGGTAGAGGGCAGTACTCTTGGCAAAGCGTGGCAAGCTGGGCGGCTTGAGGTATTGACGCTGGAGCAGTATGTGGAAGCCGCTGTCGCCATGATCCAGCACACACCACCCGAGGTGGTGTATCACCGGATTTCGGCATCGGCGCGCCGCCCAACCCTGCTTGCTCCCGCCTGGTGCGAGAATCGCTGGACTGCGATGGCGGACATTGCACGAGCACTCTCCTTGAGTGGCCCTCAGGGTCATGCACTGGGAAGACCCTTCATACTTCCTGACCTATAATTGAGTTCGTAATTATTATTTTCACGTAAAACATAGGGTTATATAAAAAGTTCATACCATAAACTATAGTTTTGGTACCTGCAGGTTGATATAGTGATGCGCCACAATAAATGCCATTATCAATTAACACCTCCATTTACCTGAGGGAGGCGTCGGCATGATGCTCACAGGCTGGTTTTACCAATCATCATGCAAGGAAAATTGGTGGTGAGTGTCACGATGTATCCGGATAGGTTTATTCCCTGATCAGGCTCATCTGTGGGAGGGGGCTCGTTTTTAGAGTCGCTATAGCAGGAAAATATGAGTGATACCCCTCTCGTATCGACCTTATTAATGCAGTGACGGGATGCTATGCAAGCAGAAACAAGTCGTATCGATGAGTTATTGGAGTGTCTGGTCTTCTTGACCCGCTTTTATGGTGTGCCCAACAGCCAGGATGCCCTGACGACCGGGTTGCCACTGGTCTCCGGACGACTGACTACAGCACTCTTTTGTCGTGCTGCCGAGCGGGGCGGGCTATCTGCCCGTGAAGTGATCCAGCCGCTTGATCAGATCTCTCCCTTGCTGCTGCCCTGCGTATTGCAGATGCGTAACGGTGGCGCCTGTATTTTGCTGGAGTGGAACGAAGATCGCAGCCAGGGGAAAGTGATTTTCCCGCAGGCAGGTGATGCCGCCCAATGGCTGACTGCTGCCCAGCTGGGTGATGAGTATTTGGGGCGTCTCTTTTACGTTAAGAAGCAGTTCAAATTTGACGAGCGCTCTCCCAAGGTGCTGGAGACCCGTGATGGCCACTGGTTCTGGAGCACTTTGTTTGAATCTCGCGGAATCTATCGCGATGTGCTGATCGCCTCCATTCTGATCAACCTGTTTGCCATCGCTAGCCCCCTCTTTACCATGAACGTCTATGACAAGATTGTGCCCAATCTGGCATTTGATTCGCTCTGGGTGCTGGCGGTCGGGGCCATGGTGGTCTTTACCTTCGATTTTGTGATGCGGCAGTTGCGCAGTTACTTTATCGATATCGCTGGCAAAAAGTCTGATGTGCTGCTGTCCGCCAAGATTTTCGCCAAGGTGATGGGCATGCGGATGGAGTCTCGTCCCGCTTCCACCGGCGCTTTCGCCAAACATCTGCAGGAATTTGAATCGGTGCGGGAGTTTTTCACTTCCGCGACGGTTTCTACTCTTATCGATCTGCCTTTTGCCGTCTTCTTCCTTTTTATTATCTGGATGTTTGCCGGTGTGATGGTGGTGGTCCCCATCGTCGCCATGCTGATCCTGATCGCCTACAGCTTCTATATTCAAGAGCCGCTCAAAAAGTCCATCGAAGAGGGTTCCCGGCTGGCCTCTCAGAAAAATGCCAACCTGATCGAAAGTATTTCCGGGCTGGAAACGGTCAAAATTTTTGGCGCCGAGAGTCTGTTCCAGCACCGTTGGGAGCAGGCTGTTTCCCATATTTCCACCTGGGGTGTACAAACACGGCGAATTACCAACTCCATGTCGTCACTGGCCAGTTATATCCAGCAGGTGGTGACGGTCGGTCTGGTGATTGTCGGTGTTTACCAGATCTCCGAAGGCTTAGTCACCATGGGGGGGATGATTGCTGCCGTGATGCTCTCCAGCCGTGCCATTGCGCCCATGGTGCAACTCTCAGTGTTGTCGACCCGTTATAACCAGGCCAAGTCTGCACTGGATATTCTGGAAAAAATCATGCAAACCCCGGGTGAGCAGGAGGAAGGCAAGCAATATATCCATCATCCGGTGATTGCCGGTCGAATTGAATTCGAAAATGTTTCGTTCAAATATCCAGGAATGGAAACCAGCACCCTGCACCATATCAATTTGCGTATTCAGCCGGGTGAAAAGGTGGCAATTATCGGCCGGATTGGGGCGGGTAAAACGACCCTCGAGAAGTTGTTGATGGGGCTGTATCGGCCGACTGACGGTTCGGTCCGGATCGATGGTTTCGAAATAGACCAGTTGCCTCCCTCGGTGATTCGTCGCAATATCGGTTGTGTTCCCCAAGATGTCATTCTCTTTTTTGGTTCGGTGCGAGACAACATCATGCTGGGTAATCCGCTGGTGGATGACGTGAGAGTCTTGCGTGCTGCCAAGCGGGCGGGCGTCACCAATTTTACCAACCGTGATCCCAACGGATTGGATCGGCAGATAGGTGAGGGTGGCCGTCAGCTTTCCGGTGGCCAGCGTCAGTCGATCCTGCTGGCACGCGCCCTGCTCAATGATCCCCCCATTCTGGTGATGGATGAGCCTACCTCCAACATGGACAACCAGTCCGAGATGCAGGTCAAACAGGAGCTCGCCAGACTGGGCCCGGAAACCACCTTGATCCTCATCACCCACAAGACCTCGATGCTGGATGTGGCCTCGCGAGTTATCGTCATCGAGCAGGGACAGATTGTGGCAGATGGTCCCAAAGAGGTGGTGTTGCAGCAGTTGAAGGAAGGCAAGGTGCGCGTGCAGGAGGTGTCCCATGGTTAAGGGGCTCATGAACTGGTTAAAACGCAGCAAAAATGCGCCTTCCGGTGATGTATTGCCGGCACCCGAGCATCTGGAGTTTGTCGATGACGGCGCGGCAGCTGTGTTGCTTACTACCCCAACCGGTGCCCGCATCCTGTTATGGTGCTGTTTCCTCTTTTTCATGAGTGCCATCGTCTGGGCTGCCTGGGCCGAGCTGGATGAAGTCACCGTGGGTCAGGGCAAGGTGATCCCATCCCGCCAACTACAGGTGATCCAGAATCTGGAAGGGGGGATAGTCAAAGAGATCTTCGTCAAAGAGGGGGATATCGTCGAGAAGGGACAGCCGCTGCTGCGCATCGATGACACCCGTTTCCGCTCCGATTTTCGAGAGCGTGAGCAGGAGCTGGTCACTCTGAAAGGAGATATTGCACGGTTACGGGCCGAAATGGCCAGTGTTGAGGTTAAAAATGATCCCGCACTGGGGTGGCGTGAACAGGTAGTGGTGGGAGAAGCGCCAATTCAGTTCCCGGATGGCTATGAAACCGTCTTTCCCGAATATGCCAACCGTGAACGCTCGGTACAACGGGATCGCCTTAATAACCTGAAGAACCAGCTCTATATTCTTGGTCAACAGATCGAGCAGAAAGAGCAGGAACTGATTGAACTGAATGCCAAAATTCGCACCGTGAATCGCAGTGTGGATCTGGCCAGACAAGAGCTCAATATTAGCCGTCCACTGGCAAAAGAGGGTATAGTGCCTCAAGTGGAGCTAATCAAGCTAGAGCGGCAGGTCAACGAGATGCAGGGGGAGCTGGAGAGCAACCGTCTGCTGATACCAAAACTCAATTCGGTGTTGCGTGAGACTATTTCCAAGCGCAATGACATAGCGCTGAAATTCCGTGCTGACTCCCAGACGGAACTGAATGAGAAGCAGGGGCGACTTGGCCAGTTGTCAGAAGGGCAGGTTGGCTTGCGAGATAGGGTTGATCGGACCAGCGTGATTGCTCCGCTCAAGGGCACCATCAAGAAACTCAAGATCAACACCCTGGGCGGCGTGGTGCAGCCCGGCATGGATTTGATGGAGATAGTGCCGCTGGAGGACACCTTGTTGGTTGAAGCCAAGGTGTCGCCGAAAGATATCGCCTTCCTGCGACCGGGGCTGGATGCCATCGTCAAGATCACTGCCTACGACTTTACAATCTATGGAGGATTGCATGGCAAGGTTGAACAGATAAGTGCGGACTCGATCCAGGATGAGGAGGGGAACTCCTTTTATCTGGTTCGGGTGCGTACCGAGAAGAGTTACTTGGGCGATGAGCTTAACGCACTTCCCATCATCCCCGGTATGTTAGCCAGTGCTGATATCATTACTGGTAAAAAAAGTGTCCTAGACTATTTACTTAAGCCGATTTTACGGGCTAAGCAGTCGGCACTGAGAGAACGATAAGCCAACAATCTAAAAACAAAACATGACTGGAGATAACATGAAAAAAACGATTGTTGCCATGCTGGTCAGTGGCATCACCCTGATCCCTAGTTTGGGTCAGGCCCAGACTCTGGAAGAGTCGGTGGCACAGACACTCGCTACGCATCCCAAGATCAAGGAAGCGTTTGATCTCTACCAGGCACGCCTCTATCAGCATGATGGCGCCAAGGGTGGCTATTATCCTACGATCGATCTGCGTGGCGGCGTAGGCTATGAAAAGACTGACAGCCCTTCTACCCGGGCTGCTGGTTCAAACAGCAATATTGATGACTCCATGACTCGCAAAGAGGCTGGACTCAGTTTGCGGCAGATGTTGTTTGATGGCTTTGATGTCAGCAACAACGTCTCCCGAACTGAAGCTGAAGCCAACGCCCAGCGTCTGGCGATGATCTCCGAAGCAGAGAATACCGCGCTGCGAGTGGCTGAGGTCTACCTCAATATGCTGCGCCAGCAGGAGATCCTGGAACTCTCCAAACAGAACCTGGAAACCCACGAACAGATCCGTAGCGACATTCAGAAACGGACTGATTCAGGGCTTGGTTCTACTGCTGATCAGACCCAGATTGATGGTCGTGTTGCCAGGGCCTACGCCAACCAAGCCGCCGCTGAAAACAACTACCGTGATGCGGAAAGCGAGTTTATTCGGGTGGTTAACGAGGTACCAAAAGATCTCGTTCAACCGGTACCTAATGCCGAGTTGGTCCCGGCTAGTCTCGATACTGCCCTGAAAACGGCGACAGAAGTTCACCCGACCCTGCTCTCATCCCTGCAAGATATTGAAGCGGCCAAGTATCAGCATGAAGGTGCCAAATCCGGTTTCTACCCTAACGTCACTTTTGAAGTGGACCAAAACTGGAATGAGGATATTGATGCCGTTAAAGGTCGCAATGACGATCTGACAGCTATGGTGCGGATGCGTTACAACCTGTTCCGAGGTGGTTCTGACGTAGCCGAGAGCAATGCAACTTCGGCACTGTACTCTCAGGCGAAAGACATTCATCTGAATGCATTTCGTCAGGTAGAAGAGGGAACCCGTTTGGCATGGAATGCGAAAGAGTCGCTGGCCAAACAGAAAACCTTCCTTAAAGAGCATGTGGATGCAAGCTACGATACCGTTCAGGCATACAAGAAGCAGTTTGGCTTGGGTCAGCGAACCTTGCTGGACGTATTGAACACCGAAAACGAATTGTTCGAAGCGCGTCGCAGTTATATCACTGCTGAGTATGATGCATTGCTGGCGGACTATCGCATCCTCAATGCGACAGGAAGTCTGCTCAATGCATTTAGCGTCAAGCAACCCGCTGAATGGCAGCCCAGGCAATAACCGTTTGCCAATGATCCCGCCGGGATGATGATGAACGCCAACATGGTGACTGCAGCTGGCAGTCACCATGTTTGGCTAAAGCAGGTGGTTGCGCGGTTTTTGAGGAGTGCAGAAGCAATCATGCAGCAGGCATATGACGTGACACTCCAGCGTGGTACCGGAGGCAGATGGTATGATCTCCTCAATAAATGGAGATACCGATCTCTACGTACTCTGCGCCACTCCTTATGGATCCTGCTGTTACCCTTCTCACTTTTGCTCTGTGCCAGCCAGCCTCTGCCACAGGAAGACCTCAACTTGATCAAGCGGGCGGAGCAGACCTATGGCGCCAGAGCTGGCAAGCGTGTAACCAGTTGGCGCATGCTGGTGATGGAAACGAAGGGAAAGGCACTGAGCGAGACGAAAAAGCTCGAAAGAGTGAACAACTTTTTTAATCAAATGCGCTTTGTTGATGACATCAAGTTGTGGCGCAAGAAAGATTACTGGGCAACCCCGCTCGAGTTTCTGGGAGCTGCCGGAGGAGATTGCGAAGATTTCAGTATTGCCAAATATTCCACACTACTGGAATTGGGGATCCCGGATGAAAAAATGCGGATGGTTTATGTCAAGGCCCTTGATTACAACCAGTTCCACATGGTGGTGGCATATTATGAGACACCCTCTTCGGTTCCGGTTATTTTGGATAATTTGATAGGCTCTATTCGACCCGCTACCCAACGGCGAGATTTGGTACCTATCTATAGTTTTAACGGTAGTCACTTGTGGTTGATGAAGGCGCGAGGCCAAGGGGAGCTGGCTGGCCAATCATCTCGCTTGGGATTATGGAATGATTTACGCAATCGCATGACATCGGGGCGATTGGCTAGGCCTGTGGTGAATTTGGATGATTAACCTATGACGCTTTATAGACAGTTATTGGCCACCATGTTGCTGTTGTTTGGACTATTGTTTGCAGCTACTTATTGGGTGCAATTCAATTCGACACGAACTTATCTGGCACAACAGCAGGAAACAACGGTAATCAACACCGCTACGTCACTGGGACTGGCATTAACCCCTTATCTTGAAAATGGCGACAAGGTGGGAGCTGAGTCGGTGATTAAGGCCATATTTGATGGTGGTTATTACCGTATGGTTCGTCTTGACCTGCTTGCGTCGAAAGATGTGATTGAAGAAGAAAACAGCAGCCGTATTCAAGGTGTACCTGACTGGTTTATTGAACTTGGCTTGTTTCCGGAAGTATCCAATGAGTCAATTCTGACGTCTGGCTGGCTGCAACTTGGCAAGCTCAAGGTGGTGGGCCACCCAGGACAAGCCTATCACGAACTGTGGGCAGGGATGAGCGAACTGGCGACCTGGTTTGTGATTGGATTTTTGGTAACCACGATCTTGCTTATGCGTGCACTTAATTTCCTGTTAAAACCGCTCAAGCAGATTTGTGAGCAGGCCGTCGAGATTGAATTGCATCATTTTGGGCATACCATTCCAGAGCCCAAGACCTATGAATTGAAGCAGGTTGTACAAGCGATCAACATCTTATCCGGAAAGTTGGCGGTGCAATTCAAAGAGCAGGCCGACGAGGCGGAGAAACTGCGTGAACGAGTTTATGTGGATGCCGTTTCTGGCTTGGGTAATCGAGCCTATTTTGTTGGTCAGGTTAATGCCTGGATTGCAGAATCTGGCCAAGGGGGCATCATGTTGGTTGCGGTAGATATGCTCGATGATATCTACCGTGATGAAGGTTTTGCTGCCCGTGATAATATGGTCAAATCTATAGCACAAATCTTACGCGAACAGCTTAAGGGATGGGATGGTGCAGCTGTGGCGCGGATATCAGCGACCGAATATGCTCTGCTCTGCCCGACAGATGATTTGGGTCAGCTTAAGGAGTTGGCAGAAATTATCAATTCTCGTATTGCTGATCTGGTCGTGAACCCAATGGCGGAGGGTAATCCTCTCTCCGTCATTGGTATTGCAGGCCGTGATGGTAATGATGATCTCTCAGTCCTGTTGACTAAAGCGGATAATGCACTCGGCAAGGCGCGTAATGAACGCCGTGGTGCTGTTGTCATGGAAGGGGGAGCCGAGCAGGGGTTGATGGGGCGCTTGGCATGGCGTGATTTGGTTCAGGATGCTATTTCGCATCACCTCTGGCGATTCAAGGCTCAGCCAGCTTGCCGATTTGATAACGGGGCCAGGTTGCATGCCGAGTTGTTTGCATCTATCTCTCGCGATGGCACGGACTATTTTGCCGGTCAGTTTTTGCCTGCCATCGAACAGTTCAAATTGGGGGGCGATTTTGATCAGGCAATACTTGATGCATGTGTTCCCTTACTGCACAAACAAGCGGATCTAGTGCTGGCAATTAATATAACGGCAGGTTCGCTTTGTTCGGATGAGTTTTTGACCTGGCTGACGCACTATCTGGTCGAACATGGCGAATTGAAAGAACGGCTGTTATTCGAGATACCCGAGGCAGCCATTATGAAGCACAAAGATCATGTGGCCGCTTTGGTAGGCGCATTGCAGGTCCATGGTTTCCAGTGGGGGGTTGACCACTACGGCCGTCACTTCCAGTCACTGGGCTATCTGGAGGAGTTAGCGCCTGCCTATGTCAAGGTGGATCACGGTTATACCAGTCAGGTCATGGAGCCGGGTGCTGACACCTCATTCTTGGCTGCAGTGTGCCGAGCTGCGCACAATGCCGGTGTGACCACCATTGCAACCCGCGTCGAAGATCAACATCAAGTGGAACTGCTTTCCAAGTTGCATATCGATGGTTATCAGGGATTTGTGCATCCTGCTTTCCCCTTGTCTTGATTGATATGTGCACTGTAGAAATGGCCCCGAATGGGGTCATTTTTTATATCAATACAATATATTTTTTGATTTTTTTATTATCAAATTAATATGGGTGTTATTTGGTTCCATTTGTATCGTTATGATTTTAATGAAGAAAAAATAACCTTTCGATTTTATTCTCTATATCGGTTTGAGGGCAGTCAAACCTATAGATTATTGCAACGGAAAAGCACGTTATCTCCCTCTACGGTGTAGACATCAAGATCTGTCACGTTGGAGCAATGGATATGCGTACCCAAATCATCGACAAGTCCGTGGTTGTCTCAGCTATCGAAGGGAATGTGGAGATTGTGCTGGCTGATGGCAGCAGTCGCCCCCTGCAAAAGGGGGAAATACTCCAGCCCGGTGCCAAATTGACCATAGCGGATGATGCCAAGCTTGTTCTTTCCCCCTATGACGATACACCAGCGCAGAATGTACCCACCGGTTCCGAATTAGCAGAACCGGGACAACCGCAAGGTGGTGCCAGCACGGAGGGCACTCCTTCTGACATTGCTGCATTGCAAGAGTCAATTTTGCAAGGCGTTGACCCGACGCAAAACTTTGAGGCTTCAGCAGCAGGTGGTGCACCTGCTGCCGGTGGTGGCGGTGGTATTGGCGGGGTAGCAGGAGCAAGCGGCAATGGTGGCTTTGTCACCATTGATAGAACCGGTGATGCGACCATTGCCGAGGCCGGTTTTGATACCAATTATCAGGCTGAACCCATTATCAACACTGAGCAAGCGGCTGAACCACTGTTAGAACCGGAGCCACTAACTAATCTCTTGTTGGATGAGAGTGAAGTATTTTCGATGGATGAAGATAACCCTGTCAGTGGTGATCTTTTGGCCAATAGCTCCAACCCGGATGGTCCCTTGGCTCAATCCATCATCAGCTATAGCTGGGGTAGTAATATTGATGTTCCCGCAGGTGTTACATCGACCCTTACTGGCATTGGTACGCTGATCATCAACAGTGATGGCTCTTTCACCTTTACCCCCGCTCCTGACTATTCTGGTGCAGTTCCTACAGTAAGTTATCTGGTCACCGATAGTTCTGATGTTGTTACTTCGACCTTGACGCTGATAGTGACGCCACAAGGTGACATCGACTTCAACGTCGAGGCGCTGAATGCGGGTGCGACCGAAACGGATGGCACGGTACAGGTGCTGCTGACCAACACGGTGAGTATCAGCGATGGCGACGGGTCAGAGACCTGGACCAGCCTGGTGTATACCTTCAACAATTTGCCTGCGAATACCACTGCAGTGGGTGGCAC
>NZ_JAAKTL010000013.1:0-129457 GCF_049174415.1 Aeromonas sp. 601039 | reverse complement strand
GTCCGTTTCACACCTTGTCCCATCGGGTTCTCCATTTATTGGGGGGAAATGTGTAAACCATATTCAGGACGGGACAATGCTGACAAAAAGGCCTCACTCGTGAGGCCTTTTTCATCTTTCTGATGATTCTTTCTTTGGCTGAGAGGGCGAGATTGCTAGAATCGCCTATTCATCGCTCCGAGTGGAACGCTTAACCCCGTGATTTCAGGTTTATCTATGCATTCATCGGCCCATTATCGACAACTGCTGGCGCGCCTGCCCCAGATCGCCGTCGCAGCGGATCAGTTTGAAGTGCTCTATAGCGCCCAGGATTTCAAACGCCGCATTCTTGCGCTTATCGCCAGTGCCACCCGGCGCATCTATCTGGTCGCGCTCTATCTGCAGGATGACGAAGCGGGCCGGGAGATCCTCTCCGCCCTCTACGCAGCCAAGCAGCGCAATCCGGCCCTCGACATCAAGCTGTTCGTCGACTTCCACCGTGCCCAGCGCGGCCTGATCGGCAAAGGCAAGCAGGGCGGCAACCACCTGATGTACCAGGCCATGGCTGCCGAACACGAGCACCAGATCGAAATCTACGGCGTGCCAGTCAAGGGGCGCGAGCTGCTCGGCGTGCTCCACCTCAAGGGCTTCATCTTCGATGATGTGGTGCTCTACTCCGGCGCCAGCCTCAACGACATCTACCTGCACCAGCAGGATCGCTACCGCTTCGATCGCTATCACCAGATCACCAGCCCGGAGCTGGCCCGCAGCATGGTCAACTATGTGGATGACCTGTTCGTGAAGAGCGACGCGGTGCAGCGACTGGATCACAGCGATATCCCCAGCGCCAAACAGCTGAAGGGGCCGATCCGCCGCTTCAAGCAGAACCTGCGCCAGAGCCAGTACCGCTTCAGCACCATGCCGGTCAACACCCAGGAGGTGGCCGTCACCCCCATGGTGGGTCTGGGCAAGCGCAACAATCAGCTCAACCTGATGATCCGCAATCTGGTGCGCGCCACCGAGCGGGAGATCTTTATCTGTACCCCTTACTTCAACCCGCCCAAGGAGTTGAGCAAGGATATCGAGGATCTGCTGCAGCGCGGTTGCAAAGTCACCATCGTAGTGGGCGACAAGACCGCCAACGACTTCTTCATTCCGCCGGAAGAGAAGTTCTCCACCATCGGTGGCCTGCCCTATCTCTACGAGACCAACCTGCGCAAGTTTGCCGAGCGCAACCAGCGTCACATCGACGACGGTCGCCTCAACCTGATGCTCTGGTGTTGCGAGCGCAACTCCTACCATCTCAAGGGGATCTTCGTGGATGACGAGTGGGCCCTGCTCACCGGCAACAACCTCAACCCCCGCGCCTGGGCGCTGGATCTGGAGAACGGCCTGCTGGTGCACGATCGTCGCCACCTGCTGCGTCCCCAGTTCAACGCGGAGCGGGAGAACATCCTGACCAACACCAAGCGGATCAGTCACTTCGATCAGGTGGAACAGATCCAGGACTACCCGGAACAGGTGCGCAAGCTGCTGGGACGGATCCACCGGGTCAAGGCGCATCTGCTGCTCAAGCGGATCATCTGACCCCGGGGCGCGCAGCGCCCACCCAGCCCAACGGCAATCAGACCAAGGCCTTCCGTTTTCGGCAGGCCTTTGTTATATCCGCCATCTCCCCCGCGTTGGCGACCCAACCAGCAGCAACTCGGCTTGCATCGGCCCCTCAACAACCCCTATCATCTGGACATATTTACAGTGTTTTCGGGCATCTAATTGATGAAATTGGATAAAATTCCTCTCGACAGCCTCAAGGGTGTCGGCAGCAAGATGCAGGAGAAGCTCGAGCGGCTGGGACTGACCACGGTACAGGATCTGCTGTTCCACCTTCCCCTGCGCTACGAGGACCGCACCCAGGTGTGGCCCATCGGCGATCTGCCGCCCGGCCTGCACGGCGCAGTCGAGGGCGAAATCCAGGACACTCAGCTGGTGATGGGGCGCCGCCGCATGATGGTCTGTCGCATCAGCGATGGCACCGGCACCCTCACCCTGCGCTTCTTCAACTTCACCGCCGCTCAGAAAAACAGTCTGGCGGCGGGCCGCCTGATCCGCTGTTTTGGCGAGGTGCGCCCCGGCAAATACGGGCTGGAGATGGCCCACCCCGAGTACAAGCTGCTCGGCGAGGAGCAGGCAGGTCAGACCGAAGAGGCGCTCACCCCCGTCTACCCGACGACCGAAGGGCTGCGCCAGCTCACCCTGCGCAGCCTCACCGATCAGGCGCTGGCTCAGCTCGACCTCTATGGCGTCGAGGAGCTGCTGCCCGCCGGCCTCTATCCCCACCAGATTGAGCTGGCCGCTGCTCTGAAGCTGCTGCACCGTCCGCCCCCCTCGGTGGCACTGCCGCTGCTCGAAAGCGGCCAACATCCGGCCCAGCAGCGACTGGTACTGGAGGAGCTGCTGGCTCACAATCTCTCGGTACTCAAGGTACGTGCTCAGGCACAAACCCAGCTGGCCCGCGCCCTCAAACCGGCGCCTGCTCTGGTCGAACAGCTGCTCGGCGCCCTGCCGTTCAAGCCCACCGGCGCCCAGAGCAGGGTGGTAGCCGAGATAAGCAAGGATCTGCAACAGAGCCACCCCATGATGCGGCTGGTGCAGGGGGATGTGGGCTCCGGCAAGACCCTGGTCGCAGCGCTGGCCGCCCTGCAGGCCATCGGCAACGGCTGTCAGGTGGGCCTGATGGCGCCGACCGAACTGCTGGCGGAACAACACGCCATCAACTTCGCCAAGTGGCTGGAGCCGCTCGGCATCGGAGTCGGCTGGCTGGCGGGCAAGCAGAAAGGCAAGGCACGGGAGGAGGCGCTGGCCGCCATCGCCGATGGCAGCGTCAAGATGGTGGTGGGCACCCACGCCATCTTTCAGGAGCAGGTGGTGTTCCAGCGTCTGGCGCTGGTCATCATCGATGAACAGCACAGATTCGGGGTGCATCAGCGCCTCGCCCTGCGCGAGAAAGGGGAACGTGAGGGGGTGCATCCCCATCAACTCATCATGACCGCCACCCCCATCCCCCGCACCCTGGCGATGACAGCTTATGCCGACCTCGACACCTCGGTGATCGACGAACTGCCGCCGGGCCGCACCCCCATCACCACAGTCGCGCTGCCCGACAGCCGTCGCGGCGACGTGATCGAGCGGGTCAAACTCGCCTGCACCGAGGGCAAGCAGGCCTACTGGGTCTGCACCCTGATCGAGGAGTCGGAGGTGCTGGAGTGTCAGGCCGCCGAGGATACCGCCGCCGAGCTGCAAAACCTGCTGCCCGGCCTGCATATCGGGCTGGTACACGGCCGGATGCGGCCGGTGGAGAAACAGCGGGTGATGGAGGAGTTCAAGGCAGGCATACTGCAACTGCTGGTCGCCACCACCGTCATCGAGGTGGGGGTGGATGTGCCCAACGCCAGCCTGATGATCATCGAGAACCCGGAACGGCTCGGGCTGGCGCAGTTGCACCAGCTGCGCGGTCGGGTTGGCCGGGGAGCGGTGGCCTCACACTGCGTGCTGCTCTATCATGCCCCCTTGTCCAAGACGGCCCAGAGCCGGCTCGGGGTGCTGCGGGAAACCAACGACGGCTTCCTCATCGCCCAGCGCGATCTGGAACTGCGCGGCCCGGGGGAACTGCTCGGCACCCGCCAGACCGGTCTGGCCGACCTCAAGATCGCTGATCTGGTGCGGGATCAGCCGCTTATTCCACAGGTGCAAAAAATGGCGCGCTTCCTGATGGATAGGCATCCGAGTCATGTCGAACCCTTGATACGGCGCTGGCTCGGCTTACGGGATCACTATTCCAATGCCTGATCGAGGTAGATGCAGAAAATGGACACATGTCCTCATGGATAGGCATCCAAGCCATGTCGAACCCTTGATTCGCCGTTGGCTCGGTCTGCGAGACCACTACTCAAACGCCTGACAACACATCCCAAAACAGGAGGAAAGCACCCATGAATTCCTGGCTACGCGGCCTGCTCTACACCTTCGCCTTCCTGCTGCTGTTTGTCTGGGTTGCCCTCGGCCTGTTCGACGCCGAGCGCGCCAAAGGCCCCATCGCCAGCTGGATCAGCCAGCAGACCGGCGTGCCGGTCACCATAGGGCGACTGGTGTTCAACCCGCTGCACCCCTACACCCTGCTGGCGGAGCAGGTGCGTTACGGCGATGCGGTCTCCCTAGACAAGATCTATCTGGAGGTCGAGAGCATCGACTGGCTGAGCCGCGACGTGCGCATCGCCCATCTCGATCTCATTCGCCCCGCCATCAAGCTGCCGCTGCCCAACCAGCTACCTAGCCTGCCGGTGCACTCCCTCACCATCAGCGACAGCACCATAGACAGGCTCAGTCTGGAGAGCCCCGAGCTGACCCTGCGTGGACTCAATGCCACCCTGAGTGACTGGGAGCTGATCGACCCGAAACGGCAACCACAGGCCAACCTGAGCCTCAATATCGGCCAGCTGGAGACTCCGCAGTTCACCTTCGCCCGTCTCAACCTGCAAGGACGGCTGGAAGGAGAAGTGCTGCGCACCGACAAGCTGGTGACCAACCTGTTTAACGGTCTGCTGGAGACCGGCATGGTGCTGGACTGGCCCGCTCGCACCCTGCAACTGCATGACCTCAAGGCGCGCGGCATGCGGGTCGAGCTGGGGGATCTGACACAGCAAGGCTTCCCGCAGCGCTTCCCGTTGCAAAGCGTATCGCTGGATCGTGGTCAGCTGGACGGCGTCAGCCTCAACGACATCAATCAGGAACTCTCCTTCAACAACTTCAGCGGCCAGCTCACCGCCTTCAACTGGCAGGCGGGCAGCCAGCCCACCGGCTATCTGAGCGGCACCCTGGGCGACATGGGCCGTGGCCTGTTCCAGCTGGAGGAGATCAAGGGCAAGCTCGCCTTCTCGCCCCAGCAGATCGACGGCGAACTGCAGGGCAAGGCCTATGAAGGGGAGTTCAATGTCGAGCTCTCCCTCGATACCCAGCAGCAGAAGCTGACCCTGAAAGACGTGGCGCTGAGCGGCATGGATATCAGCCTGCCGCAAGGGTGGTGGCAGGATTGGCAGAGCTGGCGCCCGCAGCAGGTCGATATCCGCAAGCTGGCGTTCGACAAGCTCAAGGTGCTCTCCTTCGACGATACCCTGCCCCTGTCGCTGACCGGCTGGCAGCTCTATCTGAGCGATCTCGCCCTGCGCGATAACCAACCCGGCCCGCTGCTCGGCCGTGCTCGTATCGAGAGCAAGTGGTTCGAGCTGGTGTGGGATGGCCTCAGCGCCCGCAACGGCGAACTGTATGGGGAGCTGACCCCCAGCTCCTGGCAACTGGGCAAGCTCACCAGCTCGCTGCCGGATGAGGGCTCCCTCAGCCTGAGTGGCCAGTGGGGCCGCGAACCGGGCCAGAGCAGCCGCCTCCAACTGCAGGCGACCAAGCTGGATCTACAGCAATGGGGCAAGCTATTCCACTCCCCGGTCTCCTTTGCCGGCAAGGCGGACGTGAGCGCCGACCTGCAAGCCGAACACGGCAAAACGGCGGGCGAGTGGCGCCAGACCCTGCAGGGCAGCTTTGCCCTCGATGCCGACGAGCCGTTCTGGGACAAGGTAAAGATAGATCCGCTGCTGGATGAGTGGTTCAAGGGGGCGACCCCACCCACCCTGACGCCGGATCAGCTGTGGCAGGCGATGCAGGAGGGTGACACCCCCTTCTACCGCATCAAGCTGCTGGGCAAGATCGACAAGGGGCAACTGCAGATCGAGCAGGCTGGTGCCTCCACCATCACCCATCTGCTGGCGCTGCAAGGGGGGATCGATCTGGTCAACGAGCAGTGGCAGCTGGATCTGGGGATCCTCAATGGCAACCGCTGCGCCGAGCTGCTCGGCCAGTGGCGCGGGCCGTTGACGGAACCCACGCTGGCTTGGAGCTTCCCTCAGAAGCAGGACGCCTGCGGCTGGGAAGTGGGAGTACGCTATCCTCCGCAAGGCAACAGTGCCCCGCTCTGGCGACCGGCTCCCGCGCCGAAAGCCCAAAACCAGGCCCAAGTGCAGACCCAAGCCGGGCAGGCAAGCGACAGCCGGCAAGGGTAAAAACAGACAAGGCCTCATAATGAGGCCTTGTTGTTTGATGGGGAAACGACGCGGTTACTGGCCCGGACGGCGGGGCGGCTGCACCACGTAGTGGCCGCAGAACTCCGCCGCCAGTTTACTGCCGCTGAACAGCTGGATCTTGAGGCTGAAGGTGGCAGGCTCCCCCCGTTTGAGCGGCTGCAGCACGGCGGGCATACCCTCGCGGGCCACTCGCGCCTCGGGCTCCTCATCGACCGGGCCATGATATTTGATGGTGCTCTCGGCCAGCACCGGCTCGCCCACCAGCCCCTCCTCTTTAAGCTGCAGCCAGATCAGCCCCCAGCCCGCCAGCACGCACTGGCTGTAGACACTACCGGCGAACATGCTGCCATGCACGTTGAAGTTGGCCGCCAAATTGGCCTTGAGGTGGAAAGTCTGGCCATCGTAGTGGCTGATATGCATCCCCATCTTCTCGCTGATGGGTACCCCGCGCGACCAGCGGGTGGTGAGATCCTGACACCACTCCGGCCGGTACTGGATAGTCTGCAACGGGCTCAGGGATTTGATCATCTGGCGATGGGGAATCCGACCAAAGGAGACGGGGCCGCCCCCCACTTCGAGAAAACCGCACTTGCGATAGAACTCCACCGCCTCCTGACGGGCGTTCATCACCAGCCGTTTCACCTTCTCGCTGCGGGCCAGCTGCTCGAGATCCTCCACCATTTTGGCGCCCAGCCCCTGGCCGCGATATTCGGGACGCAGCGCCATGAAGCGGATCTGCGCCTCGTCACCGCCGATAAAGAGGCGGCCCACAGCGATGGGAGTACCATCGGGAGCCAGCATCAGCCGGTGAATGGCGACCGTATCGTATTCGTCCCGCTCGGAACCGACCGGCAGATTGAAGGGTTTACGCAGAAGTTCCCAGCGCAACTGGTAGTAGGCATCCAGCTCGGCGACTGTCTGAGGGGTGACTACCCGGTACATAGTTTCATCCTTGAGTTACACTGGTCGGAAACCATCTTGCCGTGCAAATTCATGGACTTCAATCTGCAAGCGTACCAAGCCGATCACTTGTTGCACCTCAGCGTCAAACCCCAGCGCCGCCTCACGGTACAGGAAAATGACCAGCACCGCTGGCTGGAGATAGATGGCGTGGTGCAATCCGCCATGTCGCTCGCCGACCCCGCGACCCTCTGTCTGCCCCATCAGCGGGTCATCGCCTGCCTGCTACCGGAGCGGGCTGAGCAAATCCTCGAACTGGGGCTGGGTGGCGGCGATCTCACCCGCCATCTGAGTCAGCGCTGGCCCGATGCTCGCCACGAGTGCGTTGACCTCGACGAAGAGGTGCTGACCGTTTATCAGCAGTTTTTCCAGCATCAGGCGCACGATGGGCAAGCCGTTCCGACACTCCATCAGGCCGATGCCCTCGCCTTTCTCGAGCAGAGCGAGCAGCAGTACGACCTCATCCTGCTCGATCTCTTCAGTCAGGATGGCAACCCGCTGCTGCTGTTTCAGGAGCGGCTCTACCGGGCGCTGGCTCCCCGCCTCTGCGGCCCCCTGGTGATCAACCTGCTGCCGCGAACAGAACTGGAGCTAACCCACGCCCTGACACTGATAGAACAGTGGATTGGCCCCGCTACCCCCTATCCGGTTGCGGGGCTTATCAACGTGATCGTCCACGTCACACCGCGGGACGAGACATCCTCAGACCTGTAGCCAGAAGGTAACCGGGCCGTCGTTGACCAGCGCCACCTTCATGTCGGCGGCAAAACGCCCGGTTGCGGTCGGGATGCCGCTGGCAGCAGCCTTCGCCACGAAGTAGTCATAGAGGCGTTCGGCCTCGCTCGGGTGGGCACCGCAGGAGAAGCTGGGGCGCATCCCGCTCTTGGTATCGGCCGCCAGGGTAAACTGGGAGACCACCAGCAGGCTGCCGCCGATCTGGCTGACATTGAGGTTCATCTTGCCATTCTCGTCACTGAAGACCCGATAGCCGCTCACCTTGTGCAGCAGTTTGTCGGCCTTGGCCTCGTCATCCCCCTGCTCTACTCCGAGCAGTACCAGCAATCCCTGACCGATGGCGCCGGTCACCTCCCCCTCGACAGTCACGCTGGCCTCGCTGACCCGCTGAATCAGTGCAATCACATCCCTCTCCTCTCAAAACAGAACGACCGCCCCGGCTCGATTGCAGGGGCGGTCGTCGATGCTACCAATAAACCGGTGGCCAAGGCGATGGCTTAGCCAAGCTCCTCGCTCGCCGGCTTCTCGTACTCACCGAGGCAGGCTGTGGTCTCCGCACCGAGCAGCACCACCAGCCAACTTAAATAGACCCAGACAAACAGAATCGGGATGGTGGCCAGCGCACCGTAGATGGCCTGATAGGAGGGGAAGTTGGTGATATAGATGGCAAAGCCGCGCTTGGCCAGCTCGAACAGGGTCGCCGCTACCAGCGCACCGATAAAGGCGTGGATCAGCCGCACCTTGCAGTTCGGCACCACGGTATAGACCAGCAGGAAGGTGAGCACCGAGAAGAGGAACGGCAAACCGCGCAACAGCAGATAACCGATGCCGAACAGGCTCTCGGCGCCAAACAGCCGCAGCGAGAAGATATAGGAGGAGATGGCGATACTGGCCCCGATAAGCACAGGCCCCAGGGTCAGGATCATCCAGTACATGGCAAAGGCCTGCGCCAGCGGGCGGCCCTGGGTCGAGCGCCAGATGTAGTTGAGGTTCTTGTCGATGGCGGAGATCAGCATCAACGCCACCACCACCAGCGCCCCAATCCCCACAGCAGTGGTGTTGGTGGCATTGGCGACGAAGCCGTCGATGTACTCCTTGAGCATATCGCCCGCGGTCGGCACGAAGTTGTGGTAGACGAACTGCTCCATCGCCTGCTTGAGGCTCTGGAACACCGGGAAGGCGGACATCATGCCAAAGACCACGGCGATCATCGGCACCAGCGAAAGCAGGGTGACATAGGCCAGATAACCGGCGGTGACCGTCAATCTGTCCTGCTGGAAACGGCCCCAGACAAACTGGGCAAAGTGGCGACCATCATGGCGCAAGAAGGAGAGGGCGTGGGCCAAACGGCCGCTGACAGGCTGCTGCATCTTGATTCTCGTTAGCGTCATAGTGGCAATATTGTGTCAGAGGAGAGCGCTGTTTGACCACCTTTGCACCCGATTTGCCTCCATCTGCCCCAACCTGTCGCCCGGCTGGCGTCTCTGGCTGTCGCCAGAAGCAGAGATAAAAACGGCCCCGATAAAGGGGCCGTTTGCAACGCCGGATTACAGCATGTAGTCCGCGGGCAGCTCGATGCGGGCGACGCCGGAGGCCACCGCCGCCAGCGCCACGGCGCGGGCAACCCGCGGCAGCAGACGGGCATCCATCGGCTTGGGAATGACGTAATCCTTGCCGAAGGCCAGCTCGCTCACCCCGGCGGCGGTCAGCACCTCGGCCGGCACCGGCTCCTTGGCCAGCGCACGGATCGCCTCGACCGCGGCAATCTTCATGGCATCGTTGATGCGGCTGGCGCGGGCATCGAGGGCACCGCGGAAGATGAAGGGGAAACAGAGCACGTTGTTGATCTGGTTCGGGTAGTCGGAGCGACCGGTACCCATGATGAGGTCGCTGCGCACCGCGTGGGCCAGCGCCGGCTTGATCTCGGGATCCGGGTTGGAACAGGCGAAGATCACCGGATTGGGCGCCATCAGGGCGACCGCTTCGGCGGGCAACACGTCGGGGCCTGAAACACCGACAAACACATCCGCCCCTTCGATGACATCCATCAGGGTGCGCAGCGGGGTCTCGTTGGCGAAACGCTGCTTGTACTTGTTGAGATCGCTGCGGCCGGTGTGAATCACACCCTGACGATCCAGCATGAAGATGTTGTGCGCCCTGGCGCCACACTTGATCAGCAGATCCATGCAGGCGGTGGCGGCAGCCCCCGCCCCCATGCAGACGATGCGGCTGTCACTGATCTGCTTGCCCTGCACTTCCAGCGCATTGAGCAGACCGGCGGCGGTGACGATAGCGGTACCGTGCTGGTCATCGTGGAACACCGGAATGTCGCAGCGCGCGATCAGCGCCTCTTCAATCTCGAAACACTCCGGCGCCTTGATATCTTCCAGATTGATGCCACCGAAGGTATCGGCGATGGCCGCCACCGTGTCGATAAACTGCTGGCTGGTCTCGTGCTTCACCTCGATGTCGATGGCGTCGATACCGGCGAAGCGCTTGAACAACAGGGCCTTGCCCTCCATCACCGGCTTGGAGGCCAGCGGCCCCAGATTACCCAGCCCCAGAATGGCGGTGCCGTTGGAGATGACGGCCACCAGGTTGCCCTTGCCGGTATAGCGGTAGGCATCGGCCGGGTTGGCGGCGATCTCGCGCACCGGCTCGGCGACACCCGGGCTGTAGGCCAGCGCCAGATCGCGGGCGGTTTCGGCAGGCTTGGTCAGGGCGATGGCAATTTTGCCCGGTACGGGCTGGGCGTGGTAATCGAGTGCTTCTTGACGCAGATCGGACATGGGGGACCCCGATGTGGTTGGTGCAAATGAGGTGCCGACAGGGGGCACGCAGAAGGGCGGGGATCATAAAAGAAAGCGGCGGGCATGCCCAGCAGATCATGCTGCCGCCAGCCAGATCAGACCAGTTATTTCAGCACCTTACCCCACTCACACCTACCACTTTAGTTATAGATCCTGCTATGTGGGGTAAAAATGGCGCAAAAAGGGCGGCAAGTTGGCCTTGCCGCCCTTTCTGTCAGAGCTGTAGACCTGACTCAGTTGCCCAGATAGACCGGCAACAGATTTGCCATCGACAGGAAGTGGAACAGCGCGGTCGCCAATCCGAACAGGATCAGCAGCCAAGCCATCAGCTTGCCGCCTGGGGTGACGAAATGGGGGGTGACTTCGCCCCGCTCGGCCCGCGCCCGGGTCCGCAGCACCAGCAGTGCCGGGATGATGCAGGTCCAGATGGTTGCGGCGGCACCGGCATAGCCGATGGCCAGCAGGAAGCCGAACGGGAAGAGCAGGGAGAGCACCAGCGGCGGCAGGAAGGTGACCGCCCAGGTCTTGCAGCGACCGGCGCGGCTGTTGTCGAACTTGAACAGATCAGCCAGATAGTCGAACACCCCGAGCCCCACTCCGATAAAGGAGGAGAGGATGGCCGCCATGGAGAAGCCGTTGATGGCGCTGGCCACCTTCTCCGATTCGATCACCCCTGAAAGCGCGGAGAGCAGCACGCTCACATCGCCCCCCTTGGCAATCACGGGGGCAAAATCCTGACGGGGCAGGTTGCCGAAAATCCCCAGCAGCCAGAGCACGTAGAGCGCCAGCGCGATCAGGGTTCCCCCCAGAATGGCCCATCTGGCCTGCTGCTCGTTCTGGTAGTAGGCACGCAGGGAGGCCACCGAGTGGTGATAGCCGAACGAGGTGAGCGCCACCGGCAGCATCGCCATGGCATAGGGAGCGTAGCGGCTCTCGCTGCCCGCCAGATCAAGCAGGGTCGGCAGCTTGATACTGCCGAGCAGACCGGCCACACCGAGGGCGAAGCTGAGGATCATAAAGGCGATCAGCACCACAGAGATGCGGTCAACGGCGCGGGTCGAGTGCCACACCACCGCAGAGAAGAGCGCCACGAACAGCACGGAGGCGAGCTTGCTGTCGATCCCCAGTATCCCCTGCAGGATGGCACCGGAGGAGGTGATATAGGCGTAGAGCAGAATGCCGCCAACAAAGTAGACCGAGAGGTTGTTGAGGAGATTGAGCTTCTCCCCCAGCAACTCGCGAGTCACGGTATTGAAGGAGACGCGCATGTCGTGGTGCTGGAAGGATTCCAGCAGCATCCAGCCGGAGAGGGTCATCATCACCATGGTGACGGTCAGCGCCAGCACCGACCAGAGGGTCCAGGCCCCCGCCCCCGAACTCGGCAGACCGAGCATGCCGGCTCCCACGCAGACGCTGGCAATGATGCAGGCGCCCCCCAAAATTGACGGTTTTTTCTTCATAATCCCTTCTTTTTCTGACTGATTATCTATCCGCGGTAAACAAGACCGCGGCATGATGCCAGCCTTTACCATGAGACGCCTACCACTATCTGCCATAACCGGGCATGGCCGCCGCATAAAAAGTGCCCCGAACGGGGCACTCTATCAGCGGGAATGGTGTGAAGAGGGTTAATCCATCACCGGGATACCTGCCCTCGCCTCGGCCTGACGGGCGATGGCTTCTGTCATCCCCTGAAAGATGAAGAGATGAAACGGCAGCATGGCGAGCCAGTAGGCCAGCCCCCAGGTGCCCTGCGGGTGCCAGTGAGCGGTGACCCGGATGCGGGTCAGGCCCGACTCCTCCGGCAGGATGTTGAACTCCAACCGCCCGACGCCCGGGGCCTTCATGTTGAACAACAGATCGAGCCTGCGCCCCTCATCCACCCCGAGGATCTGCCAGGAGTCGAGCATGTCACCCTTCACGAAGCGATCCGGATTGGTGCGGCCACGGGTGCGGGCCGGGCCGCCGATCAGGTGATCCATCCATTCGCGCACCACCCACAGCTCATTCATGTAGAAATAGCGCTGCTCACCCCCCAGCTGCTGCAACACCTGCCACACCACCTCGGGAGAGGCGAGACAGATGGCCTCGCCGCTGGCGGTGCGATCGTAGAAACCATATTCGGGATGGCGCCAGCGCAGGCCAAGGGGGGTCTCCTGCCCCTGCTGCTCGGCACCCAGCTTCTGCTCCAGCGCCAGACTCTCCGCCAGCGCCTCGTCGAAGCTGAGCAGGGTCTGCGGCAGCAAGGCGCGCAGCGGGCCGTCATCCGCCGGAATATCGTGCTTGAGGCCACCTACCAGCGCCTTGGCCACCGGCTGCGGCACCGAGGTGACAAACTGCAGCCACCAGGCAGAGAGGCGCGGACTCAGAAACGGGATGGGAATGATGGGGCAGCGCTTGCCGATATGGGCGGCGAACTTCTGCAACTGCTGCTGATAGCTGAGCAGCTCGGGGCCGACCGCATTGAAAATGCGGCCATCCACCTCGTCGGCCTCTACCAGCCCGCCCAGATAGTGCAGCAGGTTGGACAGCGCAATCGGCGGCGTGCGCGAGCGCACCCATTTGGGCGTCACCATCATCGGCAGGTTGAACACCAGATCCCGCATCACCTCGAACGCCGCCGAACCGGGCCCGATGATGATGCCGGCGCGCAGCTCCACCGTCGGCACACCGGATTCGCGAAACAGCTCACCACAGTGGCGGCGGGAGTTGAGATGGCGGCTGTTGCACTGCTCGGGCTGGATTGCCCCGAGATAGATGATACGGCGCACCCCGGCAGCACGGGCGGCGGCGGCAAAATTCTTTACCCCCTGCTGCTCCAACCGGTGAAAATCGGCCCCCGCCCCCATGGCATGCACCAGATAGAAGACGGTATCAATGCCCGCCAGCGCAGGCAGCAGGGTGATGGGCTTTAGGCTGTCGGCGAGGCGAAACTCCCCCCCCTCAGGCAAGCGGCAGGGACGGCGCGCCCCGGCAATCACCCTGTAGCCCAAGGTTTGCAGGTGAGGCACCAGATAGGAACCTATATACCCCGCCGCCCCCATCACCAGACAATTTCTCATGTAATTCTCCCTATCCTCACCGATGCCGCTTGTCAGCCAGCGTGCGCAGCGCTACCTGAAAATGTTCAACTAGAGCGCCACTATCCAGTCTCTTGCCATCCTGCCACGCCACCACCTTGCAACCTAGTACTAACCACCTCTCTGATTAGTCCGATTTGGTGTTAAGCCCTGCTCACTAACCGGTCGATAACTGACCAGATGTATAGCGCCGAGGGCGATCATATGCGCATCGATCACTACGACCTCCAGGGGGAGGTGCAATATCGGCAACAGCAGGCCCAGAGCAGCAAGGTGCGCAATCTTGGGCCAGTGCCACCCGCCGTCAATCCACCGCAGGGCAACAACACGGCCGCGGCCGGCGAACGCAGCAGCACCCTGACCCTCACCAGCGCCCTGACGCTGCAAACCGCAAGGCAATCCGCCGCCACTCAGCAAGCAGCAACACCTCCCGCCCCGCCCGCAGCGGACGTCGGCAAAGAGCAGGATGGTATTCCCGACGATGGACTGGATAACCGCCAGCGGCTGATCAAGCTGATGATCGAGGCGATGCTGGGCCACGAAATCGAGCTGCCCAAGCCGATCAAGCCCACCGAAGAGGGGGGCGAAGGGGTGACCCAAGGAGACGCCGCGGCTCAAGCCGCCGAGCCGGATCAACTGGTGGAGGTGACTGACACCCTGCTGCAACAGGAGCAGCTCAACGTGGTGGCATCGGCCAGCGTAGCGACTCGGGATGGTCAGACTATTCAGCTCGATCTCGGCTTTGTGCTCGACTGGCACCAGCTGGAGGTGAGCCAGCGGCGCACCACCCTCAATGCCCTCAAGGATCCGCTGGTGCTCAGTCTGGATGGCAAGATTGCCGATCTGACCGAGGCACGGGTCACTTTCGATATTGATCAGGATGGCAAAGAGGATAGCCTGCCGGGCTTGAGTGAAGGGAGCGGCTTTGTGGCGCTGGATCGCAATGGCAACGGCACCATAGATGACGGCGGCGAGCTGTTTGGTGCTCGCTCCGGCAATGGCTTCGGCGAGTTGGCCACCCTGGATGAGGATGGCAACGGGGTGCTGGATGAGGGGGATAGCCAGTTTTCAGCCCTGCAGTTCTGGCATCCGGAGCACGCACCTATCGCGCTGGTCGAACTGGGGATCGGCGCCATCCTGCTGCGCCCCCTCGACACCCCCTTCAACCATCTGGGGGAGAGCGGCAATCAGGGGGTGCTGCGCCAATCCGGCCTCTATCTCACCGAACAGGGTAAAGGAGGCTGGGTGCAGCAGATCGATCTGCGGGTCTGAGCCCGGCACCCGCATGGCAAACCCGGTCGCTGACGAGGCCCGTCAGCGACCAGAACCTGACTCAGTTCAGCTCGGTGGGGTCGATATCGAGGCTCCAGCGTACCCGCTTGGTCTCGGGCCATCCCTCCAGCTCCTTCACCGCCCAATCCAGCAGTTGGGCCAGTGGCGCCCGGTTCGGCCCCTGCACCAGTAACTGCATGCGGAACTTGCCCGCCTTGCGCTCCATAAAGCCGCTGATGGGCCCGAGCACCTGAACATGGGGATAGCGAGCGCTGCGCAGGGTATCGGCGAGGCGGCTGAGGAACAGCTGCACCTCGTCACGGCCATTGGCCTCGGCGCGGAACAGCCCCTGATAGCTGAAGGGCGGCAGCCCCAGCAGACGGCGCTCTTTCAACGCCGTATCGGCGAAGTGGCCGTAACCGTTCTGGGTCAGATCCTGCAGCAGGGCGTGCTCGGGATGGTGGCTCTGCAGCACTACCAGCCCGGGTTTGCTGGCGCGACCGGCGCGACCCGCCACCTGGGTGTAGAGCTGGGCCAGTTTCTCGGCGGCGCGAAAATCGGCGCTGAACAGGGCACCATCCACATCCAGCAGACCCACTAGCGTCACATCCGGGAAGTGGTGGCCCTTGGCCAGCATCTGGGTGCCGATCAGGATCTTGTACTTGCCCGCCTTGATGTCGCCGAGGTGGGTCTCCAGCTCTCCCTTGCGGCGGGTGTTGTCCCGATCGATGCGTACTACCGGATATTGCGGGAAAACCGTGGTGAGCAGCTGCTCCAGCTGTTCGGTGCCCACTCCCGATCCAATCAGCTCGTTGCTGCCACACTCGGGGCAGTGGTGGGGCAGCGGGCGCACGCTGTCGCAGTGGTGACAATGCAGCCGTCGCCCAGCCTGATGCCAGGTGTACCAGGCATCACACCGCTCACAAGCAGCGCTCCAGCCGCACTGGTGGCAGATCAGGGCCGGGGCATAGCCACGGCGGTTGAGGAACAGCATCACCTGATTGCCCGCCGCCAGATGCTCTGCCATCAGCAGCTCCAGCTGGGGGGAGAGCCCGGCCTGCAACCGCACGCTCTTGATATCCAGGATCACCTGACGGGCGGTCTGGGCGTTACCGGCACGCCGAGTCAGGGTAAGGTGGTGATACTTGCCGCTGCGGGCGTTGTGCAATGTCTCCAGCGACGGAGTAGCCGAGCCAAGCAAAATGGGAATACCGGCACGATGGGCCCGCATCACCGCCAGATCCCGCGCGTGGTAGCGAAAACCGTCCTGCTGCTTGAAGGAGCCGTCGTGCTCCTCATCGATGATGATGATGCCGAGGTTGTGAAACGGGGTGAACACCGCAGAGCGAGTGCCGATCAGGATGGCGGCGCCGCCGTCTCGGCAGGCGAGCCAGGCGTCGAGCCGCTCCCTGTCGTTCATGGCGGAGTTCATCGCTACCACCGGCACGTTGAAGCGGCGCCGGAAGCGGTTGATGGTCTGCGGGGTGAGGCCGATCTCCGGCACCATCACCAGCGCCTGCTTGCCCGCCTTGAGCAGGGGTTCGAGGATGCTCAGATAGACCTCGGTCTTGCCGGAACCTGTGATGCCATCCAGCAGGAAGGCGCCGAACTTGTCGCTCTGGCTGGTAACGGCGGAGACTGCCAGCGCCTGTTCGCCATTGAGGCGTAGCCCCTCCCCCGGCTCAAAGCGGACAGCCCAATCGCCATCGTGGCTCGGCTCCAGCGAACGCTTCTCCAGCAGCCCCTTCTTCTCCAGCGCGGTGAGAGCGGCGCTCTGGATCTCCTCCTGCTTGAGGGCGGAAGGTGTCTGCGGCCCCTTGCGCAGCAAGGCGAGCGCTTGCTGCTGCTTGGCCGCCCGCTTGAGTTCGTTGAGATCGATGGCCATGCCAGCATCGGTGGCGAACCAGAACTCCAGCTCGCGATAGGCGGCCGGCTCCCCCTTGCGCACCAGCACTGGCAGGGCGTGGGGCAGCACTTCCCCCAGCGGATGCTGGTAGTAGCTGGCGCTCCAGTTCATCAGCGCCAGAATATCCGGCCCCAGCACCGGCGTCGCATCGAGTACGCGCTTGATGGGCTTGAGCTTGTTGCGGGGCACCTGGCTGTCAGCCGGATGATCCACCACCAGCCCGACCAGGGTCTGGGGACCGAAAGGGATCTCGACCCGGCAACCGGGGGCAGGTAACGGCAAGGGAGAGAGATAGTCGAAGTGACGGCGTAACGGTACCGGGACAGCGACACGAACCAGATCCAGCGTTTGGGAAGAATTCACCAGGGGTTGCCTATTTTTTCTGCGAAGCCACTTGCCTGATCTCAGGCATTTCCTATATTATTCGCAGCCTTTGAAACTGTGTTCAACAATCGTGTGGTGTCCGACAAGAGATCGGATGGCGACACGGCCTATTAATTGAGGTTGTCCATGAAAGCTGGTATCCATCCTGACTATGTAGCCATCACCGCCAAGTGCTCTTGCGGTAACGTCATCAACACTTTCTCTACCATCGGTAAAGATCTGAACCTGGACGTGTGCTCCGAGTGCCACCCGTTCTACACCGGCAAGCAGAAAGAAGTTTCTAGCGGCGGCCGCGTAGACAAGTTCAACAAGCGTTTCGGTGCGATGACCACCAAGAAGTAATTTTACTTCTGAAGAATTCTGAAAAAGGCGCCCAATGGGCGCCTTTTTCATTGTGTCCCGTCCTGAATATGGTTTACCCCTTTCCCGCAGCCAGACGCACTCTCCCCTACTGGCCAAATCCTTTGGAACGACGCAAATAGACATACCCCTCACCCGGGCTGCCCCAGCGCGGACTCCCTGCATTGTCATAGGCACGATCCAGCAGTCTGACGCTATCGGGGCCAATCCAGATATGCTGCACCAGCGTCGTGGCACCGCCAAAATCGGTGGAGCAGTGGCCCACCCGGGTATGACCGGCATATTCGCCGGAGGGGGTGCGGGTCAGCCAGATCTCGCATCCGTGGCGCAAGGATAGCTGCTGCGGGGTCAGACTGTCGAGCAGGGCGGGATCATGCCAGGCACCGGCAAAATCGGTGGCACGGGGCATGGTCAGTTCGGCCATCAGGATCCGCCCGTCAGGGGCGGGTGAGAAGCGATAGATGCGCTGGCGGAAGGGACGGACTGAGCGCAGACTCAGGTACTGCTCGGCATAGACCCAGCGATAGCCCTGATAGCCGGGCCAGATCTCCATCAGGCGCAGCTCGGCACTGGTAAAGCGGCTGTCGTAACTGGCCTGCTCCCGGCTCGTAAATGCCCCGTTGAACCAGCTGAGTAGCGGCTCCATACCGGGCTTGAGTGGGGTAGCCTGGGGCGCCGATCCTGCCAACACCAGACAGGAACAGAGCAGCCCGAATACGGCCACCAGCAACTTTGCCATCGAATCCTTCCGAATCATCATAGTGGCGGCGATTATATGAGCGAATTTCCCCAATAACAGCCATTACGATCAAATCATTGCCACTCTGGTGCAAAAACCTCACAAGGATGCCAGTCCGCTCACTAAACCCGATATTTTGCCACCGCCTTGTTGAGCAGCTGGGCCTGCTCGTTGAGACCCTCGCTGGATCTCGCATTTTCCTCTGCCATGATGCTCGACTCCTGGGCGATGTCGCGGATGTTGTTGACGTTGCGGTTCACCTCGTTGGCCACCAGACTCTGCTGTTCGATGGCTGCCGCAATCTGGGTGCTCATGTCCATGATGTGGGTAACATCCTGAGTGATCTGCCCCAGCAACTCCCCTGCGGTACTGGCCTGATCCGAGCTGCGGTTGCCCTGCTCGCGGCAGGTTGCCATCACCTCGACGATGCTGCCGGTCTGTTTCTGCAGCGAGCTGATGATGCCGGCGATCTCCTGAGTCGATTTCTGGGTACGGATGGCCAGATTGCGCACCTCATCGGCCACCACCGCAAAACCGCGCCCCTGATCCCCTGCCCGGGCAGCTTCGATGGCCGCGTTGAGGGCCAGCAGGTTGGTCTGCTCGGCAATACCACGGATCACGTCAAGCACGGAGCCGATGGTCTCACTCTCTTTTTGCAACTGGCTCACCTCGCGGGATGAGCTCTCCAGATTGCCCGCCAGCGAGCGGATCTGCTCGACAGTATTCTCGACCGCAGTCCGCCCCTCCATCGCCTTGTTGTTGGTCGCCTGCGCATTGTTGGCCGCCTGCTCGGTGTTGCGGGCGATCTCTTCGATGGTGGAGCCCATCTCGGTGGAAGCGGTCGCCACCATATCAGTCTCCTGCAGCTGGCGCGCCGCCCCTTCACTGGTGCGCTTGACGTTGGCCGAGAGGTGATCCGCCGCTTCAGTCAGGGTGTGCACGCTCTGCTTCACATCGCCGATCAGATCGCGAAACCCGCCCAGCATCACGTCGAGATTGCCTGCCAGCTGGGCCATTTCATCTGCCCCGCGCAGATCTATCTTCAGGCGCAGGTCATTATCCTGACGAATGCGGTTGACGGTGTCATTCACCTGAGTAATGGGACGGTCGATGCTGCGCCCCAGCAACACGCTCATGATGCCGATCAGCACCACAATCACCCCGCCACAGACCAGCATCAGGCTGTTGAGGCGAGCGCTCTGCCGCTCCAGCTCAGCGACAATGTGCTGATCGACGGCGGCAAACCCCTGTTCGGTCTGATGCACCAGATCCCGCATCTGGTTGCGCAGCCCCTCATCCTCTTTCAGCCCCAGTACCTGCATCCCCTGCACCAGCGCCACAAAGTCCTGCCGGTACTGCTTGCTGGCCTGTTCCAGCTTGCCGCGATCCGCCTCCGGCAAAGTGGCAAGGCTATCCTGAAAACTCTTGTGCAAGGTCTCGAAACGCTCCAGATACTGGATATCGGAGCGAAGCATGAAGTCTTTCTCCGCCCGCCTCAGCTGCAACATGGTGATGAGCAACCCCTGCTGATCCAGCTGCTTGAGCCCATTCTCCACCTCATGCACCGCCGCCCGCAGCTTGCCATAGAGCCCCTCCTCCGGCCCCAGACCAATCTTCTGCTGCTGGGCAACCAGATCGTTGAAGGCTTTGCCATAACCGCTGATCTGCTGATCCAGTCTGGTCAGCTCCCCCTCGACAGCCGCCAGATTGTCATCGGTCACCAGCTCCCGATTGTGCTGGTGAAAATCTGACAGCCCCTGATTGAAGCGCTCGACGAAGGTCACATCCTTACGGATCAGAAAATCCTTCTCGGCCCGCCGCAGGTTGAGCATGGCGATCTCCAGCTGGTCGATATTGCGCTGGGCTTCGGTCAGGTGACGGTGCACCTGGCTGGAGTAGATAAACAGGCCGCTCAGTACCAGCATGGCAACGGCAACCAGCACGGTATTCAGGATCAACTTATGACGGATAAGCACGATGGACCTCTCGCAAACAGGCAGTGAACTGCATTGAGCTTATGCAGAAAAGCGGCGACAGGTGATCTGTGCAAGGAATATTCATTGAAATGCCACACCCACTCCTTATACTGGTTGCACCTGTTTCCAGCCGTGGATTTGACACTATGGAATACAATACTTCTGAACTGTGCGACATCTATCAGGACATGGTGGATGTGCTTGAACCCATGCTCTGCTCCTTCGGCGGCCGCGCCTCTTTCGGCGGCGTCATCACCACCGTCAAATGCTTCGAATCGAATGGTCTTATACGTGAACTCGTCAAAGAGAACGGACTGGGACGCGTCTTGCTGATCGATGGCGGTGGCTCCATGCGCCGAGCTCTGATCGACAGCGACATCGCCACAACAGCAGCAGAGAACGATTGGGAAGGGATTGTCTGCTACGGCTGCGTCCGCGAAGTCGATATTCTGGAAGATCTGGATATCGGCATTCAGGCACTGGCAGCCATTCCGGTCGGTGCCGACAGCAAGGATGTAGGGGAGACCGATCTGCCGGTCAACTTCGGTGGCGTGACCTTCCTGCCTGACGACCACCTCTACGCCGATACCACAGGGGTGATCCTCTCCCCCGAGGCACTCGATATCGAGTAAGCCGCAGGCAGAGTGACGACGGGAGCCTTGGCTCCCGTTTTTTATGCCTGCAACTTGCTGAAAAATGACAAAAAAAGAGGGCCAGATAAACTGGCCCTTAACTGGAAGCAATGTGAGCAATGTCGTGCCTTCACAAGAAGTCCATCACGTTGGAACGAATGAAGTCTTTCCCGGAAAACAAGTTAACAATAATCATTCTCATTTAACTGAGCAAGCGTTATTTGCAGAAAGTGCAAAAAATTGACCACCGCGAAGGGTGGTCAATCTGGTCAGGCTTGCCGAGTGGCCGTTTGTAGGCTGGATAATCCGGCCTCGCCCACCAGCTTGCGGCTGAGGTAGCGCAACAAAACACCGTAGAGCGGCACAAACAAACCAAGGCTTATCAGCAACTTGAATACGTAATCGACGGTTGCGATCTCGACCCAGTGCTCTGCCATGAAAGGATCTGTGGTGCGCCAGAAGGCCACACTGAAGAAAGCGATGGTATCAACCAGATTACCGAACAGGGTGGAGGCCGCAGGTGCAATCCACCACTGCTTGAGCAGACGCAGGCGGTTGAACACCACCACATCCATGAACTGCCCTACCAGATAGGCCATAAAGCTGGCCAGTGCGATACGCGCCACGAACAGGTTGAATTCGGCCAGATGACCAACACCCTGGAAGCTCCCTTCGAAGAAGAGCACGGAGAGCACATAGGAGACCGCCAGCGCAGGAAGCATCACGGTCTGGATAATCTTGCGCGCCAGACCGGCACCGAAGATCCGCACCGTCAGGTCAGTGGCGAGGAAGATAAACGGGAAGCTGAACGCACCCCAGGTAGTGTGGAAGCCAAACACAGTGATCGGCAGCTGCACCAGATAGTTGCTGCTGGCAATGATCAGGATGTGGAACAACGACAGGCGAACGAGCGCCGTTTGGTACTGCGCAGGGGTCAGATTCATCTTGTGACCTTTTTGGTTAATGGGGTTAGGGAACCCATATCGCCACCATTGGCGATAATCGAGGGGCGAGATTATACGCCCCCAAACCGATAGTTCAATCTTTATGCGATTACGCTTGTCCAGGTTGGCCAGCGGCAGAGCTGGCCTTGTGGGCGATAGTCACGCCTTGTGCTGTCTGGCGAGCCAGAGCAGTGCCTCCCGATCCGCCGGGCGCACCGCCTCCAGCCAGCAGCCGCTGTAGTGTTCATACTCCAGCCGAAACTGGCTCCCTTCAAACTCCAGCAACCAGCTATGGCGGTCGGCCCCCGCATCCTGATCGAGCGGCCGTAGCTCCCACTCTCGCAACAAGGCCTGCGCCAACAGCGGAAACGAGTCCCAGTCGAGCGCCGGACAATCGAGCGTCACCACACCAGCTTCGTTATCTACCTGTTTGATTTGCCAACTCATTCCCTGTCTCTCAGCTACTGCAGGAGAGCTCACCACCGCAATACCATGCCGGAGTCGGGGTGGCGAGATCCTCATATTCGGGTTGTTCATCAAAGGGGCGCTGCAAGGCGGCGAACAGCCGCTCGAACGGCTGCATATCCCCTGCGTCGGCGGCGTCTATCACCTGCTGGGCCAGCGCATTGCGCAGCACATACTTGGGATTGATGGCATCCATCTGCGCCTTGCGCACGGCATCCTCGCTGCCTTCACGCATTAGCCGCGCCCGATAGCGCTCCAGCCACGCCTGCCAAACACCAGGTTCAGGCAACAGGGCCAGCAGAGATGCAGGCCACGCCCCCTCTTGCGTCACCTCACCGAGACGGCGCAGGAACAGGTGGTAATCCACCTTGTGGGCCGCCAGCAACCGGAACAGCTCGCGGAACAGCGCCGGGTCATCCTCCTCCCACTCTGCCAGTCCGAGCTTGGCCCGCATCAACTCGGAGTAGTGCAACATCAGCTGCTGCTCGTACTGGGCCAACGCTGCAGCCAGCGCATCACCGTCTACATGGCCAGCCAGCGCCTGCGCCAGTTTTTGCAGATTCCAGTAACCGACCGCAGGCTGCTGATCCAGCGCGTAGCGGCCCGCCGGGTCCGAGTGGTTGCAGACAAAATCGGGCACATAGGCATCGCTAAAGCCGTAGGGGCCGTAATCCAGCGTCAGGCCGAGCAGCGACATGTTGTCGGTGTTCATCACCCCGTGACAGAACCCCGCCGCCTGCCATTTGGCAATCAACCGCGCGGTGCGGCGCACAACCTCAGCAAACAGTTCGGCACCACTCTCCTGTTCGGGGAAGTGGTGGCGCAGCAGATAGTCGATGAGTGGCGGGATCTTCTCCCCCTGCCCGCTCCAGGCGAAATACTCGATATGACCGAAGCGCAGATGGCTGGGGGCAGTGCGCAGCACGGTCGCTCCCGTCTCAACCTGCTCGCGATAAACGGGCTCCTGACTCCCCACCAATACCAGCGCCCGCGTGGTCGGGATGCCGAGGGCATGGAGCGCCTCGGAGGCGAGATACTCGCGAATGCTGGAGCGCAGCACGGCGCGACCGTCGCCAAAACGGGAGAACGGTGTCTTGCCCGCCCCCTTCAGGTGCAGATCCCAGCGCTGGCCATCCGGCGCCTGCTGCTCACCCAGCAGCAGCGCGCGACCATCCCCAAGCCGGGGGCTATAACCCCCGAACTGATGACCAGCATAGACCTGCGCTACCGGTTGCATACCGGGCAGCACTTTTCCCTCGCCACAACAGGCGATCCAGTCAGCCTCGCTGACGCCTCCCAGCCCCAACTCATCCAGCAAAGCCCGGTTGAGATGAAGCAACCGGGGTTGCTGCAGCGGCTGGGGGACCACGGGTTCACAGGCCCAGGGCAACTCGGTCGCAAAAGTGTTGATCAGCTTCATGGTTGTGCCATTCGTCCCTGCGTATGCTCGTGTCACTCTTTATACTGCCGTCAGTCATGCTTGCGCTAACTGGCAACCATCATTTTTCAATTCAAGGAGAAGAAGATGCAAAAATGGGTATATGCCCTGCCCTTGCTGGCACTGGCGTGGGGTCATCAGGCCAAGGCTGCCGATATAGAAGCCGGCAAAGCCAAGGCAGCGGTCTGTGCTGCCTGTCACGGCGTGGAAGGCAAGGCAATGATCCCCAACTATCCCCATCTGGCGGGTCAGAATGCCGCCTATCTGGTGAAACAGTTGAAAGCGTTCAAGGATGGCTCTCGCAAAGAGCCCTTGATGGACCCCTTCATGGCGCCGCTGACCGATGCGGATATCGACAATCTGGCCGCCTTCTACGCCAGCCTGAAATAACCTCGCGTCTAACCCTTGGTTCTTCCGAGCCGCGCTTACCGTGGTCGATTAGGCTGCCTAATCGACCCTACCGCCGGCAGTAGTCGATGATCAGATCCATAAAGGCTTCGCCAAAGCGCTCCAGCTTGCGGTGCCCGACACCGTTGATAGCCAGCATCTCGTCTTCGGTCATCGGCATCAGCTGAGCCATCTCCACCAGGGTCGCATCGTTGAACACCACGTAGGGCGGCACCTCTTCGTCCTCGGCAATCTGCTTGCGCAGGCCGCGCAGCTCCTTGAACAACCGTTTGTCGTAGTTGGCGTTGTCGAGCAGGCCATTGCGCTTCTCCTTGCGGCTGGAGATAGGCTGCAAGCGGGGCACCGCCAACTCCAGCTTCACCTCGCCACGCAGCACGGGGCGGGCCGCTTCGGTCAGCTGCAGCACCAGATTGCGGGTGATGTTCTGGGTCAGCAGTCCCTTGTGGATCAGCTGGCGGATCACGCTCATCCAGTATTCGTGGCTCTGATCCTTGCCGATGCCGTAGGTCGAGAGCTTGTCGTGGCCGTGATCCTTGATGCGCTGGTTCAGCGACCCGCGCAGCACTTCCACTACATAACCCACCCCGAAATTCTGCCCCACCCGCCAGACGCAGGAGAGCGCCTTCTGGGCATCTTCAGTACCGTCATAGCTCTTGGGCGGATCGAGACAGATATCGCAGTTGCCGCACGGCTTGTCGTTGTACTCGCCGAAGTAGTTGAGCAGCACCTGACGGCGGCAGGTCTGCGCCTCAGCAAAGGCCGCCATCACGTTGAGCTTGTACTGCTCCACCTGCAACTGCTGGGGATTCTCGATGTTGTCGAGCAGGCGGCGCACCCGACCGATGTCGGCAGGATCGTAGAGCAGCAGCGCCTCTGCGGGGGTACCATCGCGTCCGGCGCGACCGGTCTCCTGATAGTAGGATTCGATGTTCTTCGGAATGTCGTAGTGCACCACAAAGCGCACATTGGGCTTGTCGATGCCCATACCGAACGCCACCGTCGCCACCACTATCTCGATGTCATCCTTGAGGAAAGCATCCTGCGTCTGCTGGCGCTGCTCAAGCGGCAGCCCCGCATGATAGGGCGCCGCCTTGCAGCCGTGGCGGGATAGCCGCTCGGCCACCTCCTCCACCCGGTTGCGGCTGGAGCAGTAGACGATGCCGCAGTTGCCCTTCTGGCTCTGCACGTAGCGCAGCAGCTGCTCAGCCGCCTTGAACTTCTCCACCAGGCTGTAGCGGATATTGGGACGATCGAAGCTGGCGGTGTGGATGAAGGGATCGTTCAGCTCTAGGCGGTGCAGCATGTCGCTGCGGGTCGCCTCGTCGGCGGTGGCCGTAAGCGCTACCACCGGCACCTGCGGGAACCACTGCTTGAGTCGCCCCAGCGCCGCATACTCAGGCCGGAAATCGTGGCCCCACTGGGAGACACAGTGCGCCTCGTCGATGGCGAACAGCCCGAGCGGCAGCTCGGCCAGCCGATCCATAAACTCGTGCTGCAACAGTCGTTCGGGGGAGACATAGACCAGCTTGATCTCACCGCGACGCATGGCGGCGAAGTTCTGGATCATCTCCTCCCGACTCAGGGCCGAGTTGATATAGACCGCCGCTACGCCGTTGGCGCGCAGGCTGTCGACCTGATCCTTCATCAGCGAAATAAGGGGAGAGACCACCACCCCGAGCCCTGGCCGCAGCAGTGCCGGGATCTGGTAGCAGAGCGACTTGCCGCCACCGGTGGGTTTGAGCACCAGCGCATCGCGCCCCGCGACGATCTGCTCGATGATTTCGAGCTGACCCGGCCGAAACTGCTGATAGCCGAAGACCGCCTGCAGCAGGGCAAGCGGACTCTCTGGCTGAGGATCTGGCAGGGTTTCGGCAATCGCGGTCATGGGCTCTCCTTTGGGGTCGCCATTCTAAAGCAGCCGCAGCCCACAATAAACCTGCCATTGCGACTGTTAAGGAACTGTTGCAGACTGGCTGGAGTTTTTACTCGGCTTTGATGACAAGGATTGGGATCAGAGAATGAAACAGATGCTCAAGAAGATGGCGCTCAGTGGCATTGCCAACCTGTTTGCCGAGAAGATGCCGTTCAACAAGCTGATCGGCATGCAGGTGACCCACTACAACTTCGACAAGGTGGAGTTGCGCATCAAGATGGACGACAAGCTGATCGGCAACCCCTTCCACAACATCCTGCACGGCGGCGTCACCGCCACGCTGCTGGATGTGGCGGGCGGCATGATAGTCGCCGCATCCTGCATCGACGAGCTGGAGGAGTTCTCCCCCAGCTATCTCAAGGAGCGCTTCGCCCGCCTCGGCACCATAGATCTGCGGGTGGATTACCTGCGCCCAGGGCGCGGCAACGAGTTTATCGCCACCGCCCACATCATCCGGGCTGGCAGCAAGGTGGCCGTCGCCCGGATGGAGCTGCACAACGAAGAGGGCACCCACATCGCCTTCGGCACCGGTACCTATCTGGTGGGTTGAACCAAGTTAGTGCATAAAAACCACGCGGCTAATCCACTTTTAATCATTAGATTCCTTACCCCCTCTGGCCGAACAAGGTCCATACTGATAGTCGGGATTGTGTGCAGAGGGAGGATTGCAGGCGATGAGTGCGAAACTGGCCATCAAACCATCCAGAGCCTTGTTGACACAGCTCGAGTCCATGCTCGACGAGGTGCAGACACCCGAGTGTCGCCACTGGTTGGAACAGGAGCTTGAGGGGTATTCTCTCTCCTCACCCCTGCCTTGGTATCGCATCGTTCCCTGTCGGCAACGCGGTCACTTTCTGGATCTGAAAACGGGAAAATATTTGACCTGTCACATCAACAGTCAAACGCTATGCCAACGCGATCTGGCCCAAATTCAGTTCATTTATGCCCGTGAACCCGCCGCCCACTATTTGCTGCAACGCAATTCCGGTATTGAACCCTGGCCAGAACAGCTGCTGGAAGATTATCAGGAGCAGTTGATCCCCGGCCATCTATGCCTGCAAGCCTGGCATGAGCCCGTGATTTCATTACGTGCACAACTGATGGAGGGAATCGAACATTTCATTAGTGAGTACCCCAAGCACGCGGCCTTGCTGCCTCAACACAGTTTCAAGGCTTTGCGGCATCAGCACTGGCATATCTGAGTAAGCGCCTGGCGCGCAAGGAGGGCACCATAGACAAGACCCATAGCGAGATTGCCACAATCTAGAGTGCCGGAGTCAGAATAGACTCCACCAATGGGCCACCAAGCGGTGGCCCTTTTAATGTCTGTGGTCTTGCTTCGCCCCTGCATACAGCAGGTCAGGTCACTTGGCCAGGTAACAGGTCAGCAGCTAAAGAAAATCGGGAAAACAGGAAGGATAAATGCAAAAAGGCCGCTCTATTGAGCGGCCTTTTCAAATTTGGTCGGTGTGAGAGGATTCGAACCTCCGACCCCTTCGTCCCGAACGAAGTGCGCTACCAAGCTGCGCTACACACCGATGTCTGCGGGACGGGAATTTACCGAAAGCCCAGACCCGACACAAGCCTTTTTTGCATTTGCCAGGAAAAAAAGTGCTGTTTGCTCAACTATTCAGCACTCTTTTCATCTGTTTACCGGGCTGCAGCCAGCTGGTGACATTCCGGAAACCGGCAATCAGGCCAGGCGCAGGGATGCCGGTCCCAGCAGACGTCGCTGCCAGTCAGCCACAGTGCCATGCTCCAGCCAGTCGGCTGCATGCTGGCGCCAGTTGGGGGAGAGGGCCAGATTCTCCAGCAACATCAGCAGATCCGCCTCGTTGCGCACCTGATTGAACAGGATATCCGCCGTGCGCTTCACCGTCAGTTCGGGATAGGGTCTGTCTACCAGCTCCATGGCCGACTCCGGCGACACAATCCCCTCCTCCAGCACCCGCAGCAGCCAGCCACAACGGCCATTCAGTTGCATCACCTGCGACATCTGGCCATAGCCAAAGCGCTGGTTGAGCTTGAAACAGGGGGATCTCGGCTGGCTGATCTGGATCAGCGCCTCACCGAGCCGATAGACATCGCCGATGCAGGCTTGCGCCTCGGTCAGCCCGAGACCGGAGAGGTTCTCGCCAAAGGCGGCAGGTTGCCAGGCTGTACGTGGCGCAGGCAAGCCCAGCGCGGTTTGCCAGGTCTGCCACCAGAGATAGTGATCGGCCGGATAGTAGTGGAGCGCCCGATCCGGGCCACCGTGGTGGCGCGTGTCACACTGCTCATCCCCTTCCAGACCGGCAAAGGTACAGCGAACTGGTGCAGAGATCGGTTGCTTGTGAATGGCGCTGGTGAGGCCGGGCACCAGCTCGGTGCCACGACCACTGAAAAAGGAGATCCGCATACTCATCCTCCGGATTGACGAGAGTAGGCGGATCTTATCATCTGACGAGTCAGGCGACTGCCTGCATCTGGTTGCTCATAGCGATCTCGGCGCGACGGCGCTTCTCCGCCTTGGCCATCAGATACCAGCTGCCGAAGGTAAAGAGCGATACCGACAGCAGGATCAGGCTGGCCACCGCGTTGATCTCGGGTTTAACCCCGAGCCGCACCGCCGAGAAGACCTCCATCGGCAGGGTGGTGGAGCCCGGGCCGGAGACGAAGCTCGCCAGCACCAGATCATCCAGCGACAGGGCAAACGACATCATGCCGCCAGCCGCCAGCGAGGGGGCGATCATCGGGATAGTGATCAGGAAGAACACCTTCCACGGCTTGGCGCCAAGATCCATGGCCGCCTCCTCTATGGAGAGATCCAGCTCCCGCAACCGCGCCGACACAACGATGGCTACGTAGGCGGTACAGAAGGTAGTGTGCGCGATCCAGATGGTCAACATGCCCCGCTCGGCGGGCCATCCCACCAGCTGGGCCATCGCCACGAACAGCAGCAGCAGCGACAGACCGGTGATCACCTCGGGCATCACCAGCGGTGCCGTCACCATGCCACCGAACAGGGTTCGACCACGGAAGTGGGGAATTCGGGTCAGCACGAATGCCGCCACCGTCCCCAGCGCCACCGCGGCGATCGCGGTGTAAAAAGCGATCTCCAGCGAGCGGAACACGGATCCAATCAGCTGCTTGTTGTCGAGCAGGCCGAAGTACCACTTGAGCGACCAACCGCCCCACACCGTCACCAGCTTGGAGGCGTTGAAGGAGTAGATCACCATGATGATCATGGGCAGGTAGATAAACAGCAGCCCAAGCCAGAGCATCAGCTTGGCAAAACCGAAACGTCTCATCATGCCTTGCCCTCCAGCTCTTTGGCCTGGTTACGGTTGAAGAGGATGATCGGAATGATCAGCACCGCCAGCATCACCACCGCCAGTGCAGAGGCGACCGGCCAGTCGCGGTTGTTGAAGAACTCCTGCCATAGCACCTTACCGATCATCAGGGTCTCCGGGCCGCCCAGCATTTCCGGAATAACGAACTCCCCCACCACCGGAATAAACACCAGCATGCAGCCGGCGATAATGCCGTTTTTGGAGAGCGGCACAGTGATCTGCCAGAAACGGGTCAGGTTGCGGGCCCCTAGGTCGGAGGCCGCCTCCAGCAGGCTCTGATCGTGTTTGACCAGATTGGCGTAAAGCGGCAGCACCATGAAGGGCAGATAGGAGTAAACGATGCCGATATAGACCGCCAGGTTGGTATTGAGGATCTGCAGCGGTTCGTCAATCAGCCCGATCCCCAGCAAGACGCTGTTGAGCAGGCCGTTGTTACTGAGGATCCCCATCCACGCATAGACCCGGATCAGAATGGCGGTCCAGGTCGGCATCATGATCAGCAACAGCAGAACGGTCTGGGTCTCCTTGTTGGCCCGAGCGATGGAGTAGGCCATCGGATAGCCAATCAACAGGCAGAGCAGGGTGCTGACGAAGGCCATCTTGAGGGAGCCCAGATAGGCTGCGATATAGAGCTCATCCTCCTGCAGCAGCAGGTAGTTCCCCATATTGAGCAGGATGGTGAGCTGATTGTCGGCCCAGCTCACCACGTCGGTGTAGGGCGGGATCGCCACATCCGCTTCCGCAAAACTGATCTTTACCACTATGACAAAGGGCAGCAGGAAGAAGAGGAACAGCCAGAAGAAGGGGATGCCGATCACCAGCCGGCGCCCTCCGCCCCGCTTCAGTCGTTGCAAGATCTTCATGATTGCAGCACCACGCCGCTGTCATCTTCCCAGTAGAGGAACACCTGGTCATCCCAGGTTGGCCGCTTGCCGTGGCGTTCGGCATTGGCGATGAAAGCCTGAACGATTTTGCCCGAGGGCAGCTGGATGTGGTACACCGAGTGTCCGCCCAGATAAGCGATGTCATAGACCTCGCCCTTGGTCCAGTTGAAGTCCGGATGCTCGATTTCGGCCGGCTTTTGCAGGCTCATCAGCAGCTTCTCCGGCCGCAGGGCGTAGGTCACCTTCTTGTTCTCGGCACGGGAGCTGATCCCGTGGCCCACATAGATGGGCTGCTCCAGATCGGCACAGGCGATGATGGCGTGGTCCTGCTCATCCTCCACCAGCAGGCCGTCGAACAGGTTGACGTTGCCGATGAACTCGCACACCAGCCGACTGGCCGGGGTTTCGTAGATATCCATCGGGCTACCGATCTGCTCGATACAACCGTGATGCATGATGGCGATCCGCTCCGCCATGGTCATGGCCTCTTCTTGATCGTGGGTCACCATGACACAGGTAACCCCGACCCGCTCGATGATCTCCACCAGCTCCAGCTGCATCTTGGAGCGCAGCTTCTTGTCGAGCGCCCCCATCGGCTCATCAAGCAGCAGCAACTTGGGACGTTTCGCCAGCGAACGGGCCAGCGCTACCCGCTGGCGCTGGCCACCGGAGAGCTGGTGCGGCTTGCGACGGGCATACTGGGTCATCTGTACCAGCTTGAGCATCTCTTCGACACGGGCGTCGATCTCGGCCTTGGGCAGGCCATCCTGCTTGAGACCGAAAGCAATATTCTGTGCCACCGTCATATGGGGAAACAGGGCGTAGGACTGGAACATCATGTTGATGGGGCGTTCATAGGGGGGCATATCGGTGATATCCACCCCGTCGAGGAACAGACGCCCTTCGGTCGGGCGCTCGAACCCGGCCAGCATCCGCAGCAAGGTCGATTTACCGGAACCGGATCCTCCCAGCAGGGCGAAGATCTCCCCCTTGTGAATATTCAGGGAAACATTATCGACCGCCAGGGTTTCATCGAACTGCTTGCTAACCCTGTCTATTTTTACCAGCACTTCTTTGCGTTGCTGGCTGCCCTCAAGGGCTTTCTTGTAGGCACTGGAGGCTATCGCCATTACCAAACTCCCTAACGTGATACTGGCCTCACGGCCAATCCATAAAAGCGATTTGGCGCCCCAGAGCGGGCACCAAGGTCAGGTACCGGACTTGATCTTGCTCCAACTCCGGGTGATTTGACGCTGTACCGCGCGGGAATGTGCCTCCTGCACATAGAGCCGCTCCAGCACAGCCTGAGGCGGATAAACCCCCTCATCATTGCGCACCGTCTCATCCATGAACTCGCCAGCCTTGGCATTGGGGTTCGCATAGCCCACATAATTGCTGACCTTGGCGATCACCTCGGGCTGCAGAACATAGTTGATGAGAGCATGTGCCTCTTTGACATTGGTGGCATCAGACGGGATCGCCATCATGTCGAACCAGAGATTGCCCCCCTCTTTAGGAATGCTGTAGGCAATCTTCACCCCCTTGCCGGCCTCGTCGGCACGGGCTGCCGCCTGCAAGATGTCGCCGGAAAAGCCCGCTGCCACACAGATATCGCCGTTGGCGAGATCACCTATGTATTTGGAGGAGTGGAAGTAGGCCACATAGGGGCGCACCTTGAGCAACTGCGCCTCGGCGCGCTTGATATCGGCCGCGTCCTGGCTGTTGGGGTTCAGTCCAAGGTAGTTGAGGGCAGCCGGGATCATCTCGTCTGCCGAGTCGAGGAAGGCGACGCCGCAACGGGAGAGCTTCTCCATGTTTTCCGGCTCGAAGATGGCCGCCCAGGAGTCGATCTTGTCGACCCCCAGCACCGCCTTGATTTTGTCGACGTTGTAGCCGATGCCGTTGGTTCCCCACAGATAGGGCACCGCGTACTGATGGCCCGGATCCACCTTCTCGAGCTGCTTGAGCAGCACGGGATCCAGGTTGGCCAGATTGGGCAGCAAGCTCTTGTCCAGCTTCTGGAAAGCCCCCGCCTTGATCTGCTTGGAGAGGAAATTATTTGAGGGCACCACCAGATCGTAACCGGTCCGTCCGGTCAGCAACTTGCCTTCCAGGGTTTCGTTGGAGTCAAATACGTCATAGACGGTCTTGATCCCGGTCTCCTGCTGGAAATCGCTGAGGGTGGTCTCGCCGATATAGTCAGACCAGTTGTAGAAATGGAGCACAGGGGCTGCCTGGACTGCATTCGCCAATCCCATGGTCAGCGCTATGGTTAGCAATCTGGTTGTATTCACGGTGTCAGTTCTCCTGTTCAGTGGTTGACCGTCTGCGCATCCATTCGCGCGGCCCATCCGGATGGATGGCATCACTACCCTCCCGGCCGAACTGCGGACCGGGAGGGGTATTCGTTACTTACCGGACTTGATCTTGGTCCAGCTGCGGGTCATCAGACGCTGCACCTTGGCCGGCAGATCTGGGAAGGTGTAGATCTTCTGCAAGGTTGCAGAGTCCGGATAAACCCCCGGATCGGTACGGATCGCCTCGTCAACCAGCGGGGTCGCAGCCTTGTTGCCGTTAGGCGCCTGCACCTGATTGGTGATGTTGGCGATCACGTCGGGCTTCATCAGATAGTTGATGAAGGTGTGGGCCGCCTCGACGTTCTTGGCATCCGCCGGGATGGCGATCATGTCAAAGAAGCTGCCTGCCCCCTCTTTCGGAATGGTGTAGGTAAGTGCCACGCCATTTTTGGCTTCCGCCGCCCGCGCCTTGGACTGCTGCAAATCCATGGAGTAACCGACAGCAACACACAAGTTGCCGTTGGCCAGATCCGAGATGTACTTGGAGGAGTGGAAATAGGCGGTATAGGGACGAATGGAGAGGAACAGCTCCTCGGCCTTCTTCAGCTCGTCCGGCTTCTGGCTATCCGGTTTGAAGCCCAGATATTGCAGGGCGGCCGGTAACATTTCGGTCGGCGAGTCGAGGAAGGAGACGCCGCACTCCTTCAGCTTGGCCATGTTCTCCGGCTTGAACACCAGATCCCAGGAGTTGAGCGGCGCATCGGCCCCCAGTACGGCCTTCACCTTCTCGGCATTGTAGGCATAACCGATGGTGCCCCACAGATAGGGGATGGAGTACTGGTTGCCCGGATCGCTCGGGTCGAGCGCCTTGAGCAGGTCGGTATCCATATTTTGCCAGTTGGAGAGCTTGGACTTGTCCAGCTTCTGGAACACGCCAGCCCTGATCTGTTTGGCCAGGAAGGGGTTGGACGGCACCACGATGTCGTAGCCGGATTTACCAGCCAGCAACTTGGCTTCCAGTACCTCGTTGCTGTCAAACACGTCATAAACCACCTTGATGCCCGTCTCCTTCTGGAAGTTTTCCAGGGTATCCGGGGCGATATAGTCGCTCCAGTTGTAGACGTGCAACACCTTCTCTTCAGCCATTGCTCCGGCACTTGCCATGACCAGAGCCACAGAGGCAGCGATCACTCCCGTTTTGAAAGACATCATCCTTGTCTCCTAAGCAAATTGTATGCGCATGCCAACCTGCCCGGCCGCACCTCAACCCTTCAGCTTGGCGGCTGTCAGATCCAGACTGAGCCTGGCTAGCTTGACCAATTCATCAACCTGTTCCTCGGTGATCACCAAGGGGGGCGATATGATCATGGTATCGCCTACCGCCCTCATCACCAAGCCATTGTTAAAACAGAATTCCCGGCAAGTCATCCCGGCATTGGCATGGGCCGGGAAACGCCGGTTGGTCTGCTTGTCCTGGACGATTTCCAGGGCTGCGACCAGCCCGCGGCCACGGGTTTCACCCACCAGCGGGTGGTCAGCCAGCTCTGCCCAGCGGCGCTGCAAATAGGGGCCGATGGTATCATGCACTCGCTTAACTATGCTCTCCTTTTGCATAAGCTGGATATTGGCCACCGCCACCGCGCAAGAGACCGGATGGCCCGAGTAGGTGAAGCCGTGGTTGAACTCGCCCCCCTCTTCCACCAGCCCCTTGGCAACCCGGTCACTCACCATCACAGCGCCGAGCGGCAGATAACCGGAGGTAATCCCCTTGGCCAGACACATCAGATCCGGCTTGATGCCAAACCCTTCGCTGGCAAACCAGTGGCCGGTACGGCCAAAGCCGCAGATCACCTCGTCGGCTATCAGCAAAATGCCGTAGTGATCGCAGATGCGCTGGATCTCCGGCCAGTAGCTGTCAGGCGGAATGATGACACCGCCCGCCCCCTGGATCGGCTCGCCGATAAAGGCGGCCACCTTCTCCACCCCCAGCTCCAGAATCTTCTGCTCCAGCTGACGGGCCCGCTCCAGCCCGAACTCGTGGGCACTCATCCCCTGCCCCTCACCGAAGTGATAAGGCTGGTCGATGTGCACTATGCCGGGAATGGGCAGACCACCCTGGGCATGCATCCCTTTCATGCCACCCAGACTCGCCCCCGCCACGGTGGAGCCGTGATAGGCGTTGTGGCGGCTGATGATCACCTGTTTTTCCGGTTGCCCTTTGCTGGCCCAGTAGTGGCGCACCATCCGCAGCACGGTGTCGTTGCACTCGGAGCCGGAGCCGGTAAAGAAGACATGGTTGAGATGGGATGGCGTCACTTCGGCCAGCAAGGTGGCCAGCTCGATCACCGGCGGGTGCGCGGTCTGGAAGAAGAGGTTGTAGTAGGGCAACTGCTGCATCTGACGGGTGGCAGCATCCACCAGCTCCTGCCGACCATAGCCCATATTGACGCACCAAAGCCCCGCCATGCCGTCCAGAATGCGCTTGCCTTCGGAGTCTTCCAGATAGACGCCACTGGCTTTGGTGATGATACGGCTGCCCTTCTTGTTCAGAGCCTGAAAGTCGGTAAAGGGGTGCAGGTGGTGGCTGGCATCCTGCTGCTGCCACTCACGGGTAGTCTGTTGCATTGTTAGCTCCTCGGTTCCTTCGATTTAGCTGGTTCTGTTCGTCAATCATCAGGAGGGCTGCCACTTTCGCGTGGACTGCGGCACGGCCTGCTCCTCACATCCTTCAATTCGAGCCAAAAACTGTTATCAACCATGCAACCAGAGCGGTGGCGAGCCAACTTCCGCTCACAACCATCCTCAGGCGGAGGCACTCCTCCATCCCGTATTACCGGTTACAGGCAGGGGAGGCAGCCTGCCTCCCCGATTCGGACGATGCGTGGCCGGCACGCATCCGGGTCAGACGTTCAGCAGCAGGAACTCTCGCTCCCAGCGGCTGATCACCCCGAAGTAGGTCTCGTACTCTTTGCGTTTGACCGCGACAAAGGCGCGTGTGAAGCGCTCCCCCAACATCTCCTTGATCGGCTCGCACTGTTCGAGATGGCTGAGCGCCTCCTCCAGCGAGCGGGGCAGACTGTAGGGCAGGTCGTAGGCGCTGGATTTCATCTCCTGCATGGGCTCCAGCTTCTCCATCATGCCGAGATAGCCGCACGCCAGGGTGGCGGCCAGCGCCAGATAGGGGTTGGCATCGGCACCGGCGAAGCGGTTCTCCACCCGGCGGGCACTGGGGTCGGAGAAGGGTACCCGCAGACCACAGGTGCGGTTCTCGACACCCCACTGGACGTTGCGTGGCGCGCTCTCACCGAAGGTGAGGCGGCGGTAGGAGTTGACGTTGGGAGCCAGCAGGGCTGTCACCGCCGGGGTGTACTTCTGCAGACCTGCGATGAAATGCATGAAGAGTTCGGAGTTGCCGCCATCCGGGGTACCGAACAGATTTCGACCGTTCATATCCTCCAGACTCTGGTGGATGTGCATGGCGGAGCCCGGCTCGTTGCTCATCGGCTTGGCCATAAAGGTGGCGTAGATGCCGTGGCGATGGGCCGCCTCACGCATGGTGCGCTTGAAAAGGAACACCTGATCCGCCAGATCGATGGCATCCCCGTGCAGGAAGTTGATCTCCATCTGGGCAGCACCGGACTCGTGGATCAGGGTATCCACCTCCAGCTCCTGCGCTTCGCAGTAGTCATACATGTCTTCGAAGATGGGATCGAACTCGTTGACCGCATCGATACTGAAGGACTGGCGAGCGGTCTCCGGACGGCCGTTGCGCCCTACCGGCGGCATCAGTGGATAGTCGGGGTCTTCGTTGCGGGTGACCAGATAGAACTCCAGCTCGGGCGCCACCACCGGCTTCCAGCCCTGAGCCTCGTAAAATGACAGAACCCGACGCAGTACGGAGCGAGGTGCAATGTCGATCAGCTTGCCGTTGACGTCGTAACAGTCATGGATAACCTGAGCGGTAGGTTCCAGCGCCCAAGGGACGAAACGGATGGTGTTGGGGTCAGGATAGAGCTGCATGTCCCGCTCCAGCGGATCGATCATGCTGTCGTCATCCGGATATTCGCCGGTCACTGTCTGGGTGAAGATCACCTCGGGCAGACGCATGCCCCCTTCTCGCAAAAACTTGTTGGCTGGGATGATCTTGCCCCGGGCGTTGCCGGTGAAATCAGGGAAGAGACACTCCACTTCCGTGATGCGATTGCTCTCCATCCAGCCCTTGATACTGTCCATGTTAAACCCCGACTCTACGGTTGCCATTGGCAAGGGTGTCTAATATATGGAACACCCTTGTTATCAAATTGTAATCAACACCACCATAAAAGCCCGCTATCAGGGGTAATGTCAAGCAGTGGTGTTTAAAAAACTATAAATAACGGCGCATATAATGACCAAGTCGGCACCAAATACTAAACACTCGTGGCCTCGCCTCTCCCCAGTGCAAAGCCGGTGCCAACCGGCCAAAACCAGATGTCAGATCCCGTCAGATCAGCCGCTAAAGGGGCCATTTTTTTGCAAAGGCGCACAATCCCTGTCCTATTTGCTTTGCTTGGCTGCTTTTTTTTGGTACAAGGCCCGCCCTGATTTGCACTCTCTTGCATGAAAACGGTGCAAATCAGACGAGAAGGGCTTGGTCTGCAGGCAGACAGCCCCCATAAACAGGGATAATTGGGTTAGTAAACTGACTGGTAGTAAATCGTATGTGTGATTTCATGACTGAAGACCAACTGGCCTTTTACAAGGGGCAGATCGAGCGGCAGATCGCCGAGCTCGAAGAGCGCCTGAACTCCCAGGCCAGCCAGGCCATCGCCACCGACACCAACGAGATGGCCGATGAAATTGACCGTGCCAGTATCGAGGAAGCCCGCCGTCTGGAGCTGAACCGCATCGAGCACGACAAGCTGCACCTGCGCAAGCTGAGGGGCGCATTGAAGCGAATGAACGATGGAGATTTCGGTTACTGTGAATCTTGTGGTGACGAGATCTCTCTCAAGCGGCTGCAAGCTCGTCCAGAGTCCCGTTTCTGCGTCGAATGCCAGAGCACCAAGGAATTTAACGATACCCACGTGTTCCGCCGCGTCGCCTGATTCTTCGAAGAACCGTCACCATTCAGGTGCAACAGACGCCAGCAAGGCTGGGCCCGCGCTCAACCTTGCACAACGCCTCGCAGCAAGATGGTGACAAGTTCTGTTAGACTCCGGACACCTTCCGGAATCTACAGGAGAACAGAGAGTGAAATGGCTCATCAAGCTGTGTTTGTGCCTGCCACTGCTGGCACAAGCACAGGTTCTGACGGTCAAGGTCCCCAGCCGTCCCGTCAACAATCTTGACCAAGAGTACCAGTACAAGCTGCTGGAACTGGCCCTGACCCGCTCCGGGCAACCCTTTCGCATCCAGCCTGTCGAACTCGACCTCAACCAGTTCACCCTCCAGCAGCAGCTGAGCAAGGGCAAGACCATCAACGTCTTCTGGATGGGCACCTCCAGCGCACTCGAATCCTCCCTGATTGCCGTCCCCATTCCGCTGTTTCGCGGGCTGGAAGGATTGCGGTTGTCGTTCATCCACGCGGACGCTCAGGAGAAGTTCAACCAGATCAATACCCTGGCCGACCTCAAACAGCTTAAGGCGGCGCAAGGGGTCGGTTGGGCCGATAACAAAATTCTGGAAAATGCGGGCATCCCGACCTTCTCCGGCCGATACAGCAGCCTGTTTCGCCTTATCAACGACGGCGACAAGATCGACTTCTTCCCGCGCGCCCTGGTGGAGATCTTCGCCGAGCGCAGCGAGCTGGTGGCGCAGTATCCCAACCTCGCTATCGAGCAGCATCTGCTGATCCGCTACCCCTTCGCCCAGTTCTTCTTCGTCAGCCCCGAATACCCCAAGCTGGCCAAGGCGATTCAGACCGGGCTGGAGCGGGCCTATGCCGATGGCAGCTTTATGAAGTTCTTCAATGACAACCCCAAGATCCGCGAAGCGCTCGCCAGCGCCAACCTCGATCAGCGGGTCACCATCGCCCTGCCCAATCCGGATATGACCCCGTTGCTAAAATCCATTCCGGCCCAATATTGGGAGTATCCACCGCAGGGATAAGCATCGCGAGCGCCTGACCACGAAGGTCAGGCAGCGAGAACACAGTGCGCCAGGGAGGTGCTATGAAGGGAATCCAGGAGTGGTTTGCGCAGTACGGCCAGAGCCATCGCCATCCGGTCAACGTCGCCATCCACAAACTGGCGGTGCCGGGCATCTATCTCTGCTCGCTGGCGCTGCTCTGGTGTCTGCCACACGGGCCCTTGCCAGAGCCCCTCAACTGGGCGGCAGTGGCAGCCATTCCGGTGCTGCTGTTCTATTTGCAGCTGTCGTTTTCGCTGTTCGCGGGGATGGCCGGGCTAACCGCGCTCGGGCTGGCCTTCTGCCACCAATGGCAGGGGCCGCTGTTGTGGCCCGCCGTGACAGCGTTCGTGCTGCTCTGGATAGCCCAGTTTGTCGGCCACAAGATCGAGGGCAAGCGCCCCTCCTTCCTCGCCGACCTGCAATTTCTGCTGATAGGCCCCGCCTGGGTGCTTGCCAGCCTCTATCGTCGCCTGGGCATTCCCTATTGAGGAGTGCCGGGCCAACAGGAGAGACCATGACACATAACCACACGCGACATAACGCCCTGCGCCGCGCCCTGCCCCTGCTGCTGGGGGCCCTGTTTGCCGGCCCGGCGCTGGCCGACAAGGCCGACCCGGTCGGTGAAGTGAGCACAGCCTTCAAGCTGTTTGGCCCCAACCACAAGATCCTGGTGGAGGCATTCGACGACCCGCGCATCGACGGTGTCGCCTGCTATCTGGCGCGCCCCAAGACAGGTGGCGTCAAAGGTGGGCTGGGACTGGCGGAAGATCCCTCCCACGCCTCCCTGTCGTGCCACCAGATCGGCCCCATCACCCTGCCCGAAAAGCTGAAAGCGGGGGAAGAGGTGTTCGATGTCAGCACTTCGCTGGTGTTCAAGGAGCAGAAAGTGGTGCGTTTTTACGACAAGAAACGCAATGCACTGGTTTACCTGACCTACAGCACCAAACTGGTGGATGGTTCGTACAAAAGTGCAGTCAGCGCCGTTCCCATCATGCCGTGGGGACAATAACCAGCCGGTTTGTCCGGTGATAGCTGACCCATTTTGTTGTAATTTGACGACACACACGCTGCGGAGCACATACCATGAAAGTCGCCGTATTCAGTACCAAGAGCTATGACAAAGAGCATTTCAACCAGGCCAACAGCCAGTACGGCTTCGACCTAGAGTTTTTCGATGTGCGGCTGGAGGCCAAAACGGCCCGACTGGCTCACGGCTTCCCAGTGGTGTGTCTGTTCGTCAATGACGATGCCGACCGCGAGGTATTGACCGAACTGGCTGCCAACGGCACCCAGGTGATCGCCCTGCGCTGCGCCGGTTACAACAACGTGGACCTGGCCGCGGCCAAAGAGCTGGGGCTGAAAGTGGTGCGGGTGCCCGCCTACTCCCCCGAGGCGACCGCAGAACACGCGGTCGGCATGATGATGTGCCTCAACCGCCGCATCCACAAAGCCTATCAGCGCACCCGCGACGCCAACTTCTCGCTGGAGGGGCTGGTCGGCTTCAACATGCATGGCAAGACCGTTGGCGTCATCGGCACCGGCAAGATCGGTCTGGCCGCCCTGCGCATCCTCAAGGGCTTCGGGGTTCGCCTGCTGGTCAACGATCCTTACCAGAATCCGGCAGCCATCGAGCTGGGTGCCGAGTACGTGGATCTCGATACCCTGTTCCGCCAATCCGACATCATCAGCCTGCACTGCCCGCTGTTCAAAGAGAACTACCACCTGTTGAACAAGGAGGCATTTGCCAAGATGAAGGACGGGGTAATGATCATCAACACCAGCCGTGGCGGCCTGCTCGACTCCAATGCCGCCATCGAGGCGCTCAAGACTTCCCGTATCGGTGCTCTGGGGCTGGACGTCTACGAAGAGGAAGAGGATCTCTTCTTCTCCGACAAGTCCAACGAGGTGATCACCGATGACGTTTTCCGCCGTCTGTCCGCCTGCCACAACGTGCTGTTCACCGGCCATCAGGCGTTCCTGACCCGCGAGGCGCTGCACGCCATCGCCGATACCACCCTCGGCAATATCCGCGCTATCGAGAGCCAGGGCCGCTGCGACAACGAAGTGGAATAAGGGCTCGCCCTCTCTTCGTCACGCGCCGGGTTGTGAGACCCGGCGCCTTCGGGTAGGCTAGCCCCCCTTTTTTATTCAGGAGTCTGGCGCCCATGTTTATCGGATTTGATTACGGCACCTCCAACTGTGCCGTGGCCGTGATGGAACAAGGTAGCCCCAGGCTGCTGAATCTTGGTGCATCCCGCTATCTCCCCTCCACCCTGCATGCCCCCCACCGGGATGCTATCGCCGGTCTGTTGGCCGAAGGGCTGGCCCCCGCCCAGCAGGCGGAGTACCTCAAGCTGCGTGGCCCCGTGGTCACCCGTGCCCAGATGGTTCGCCGCCAGATGCGCGAAGAGGGACTGATCGACGAGCTGAGCTTTGGCGGCGCTGCACTGGAGCGCTATCTGGAAGAGCCGGACGACGGCTACTACATCAAATCGCCGAAATCCTTTCTCGGCGCCTATGGCCTCAAGGCCCCCCAGATCGCCCTGTTTGAAGACATCGTCTGCGCCATGATGCTCCACGTCCGCCAGCAGGCGGAGCAGCAGCTCGGTGCCCCGATCCGCCAGGCGGTGATCGGCCGTCCGGTCAACTTCCAGGGGCTGGCGGGGGAAGAGAGCAACCAGCAAGCTATCGCCATCCTGACCGAGGCAGCCCGTCTGGCCGGTTTCGAGCAGGTGGAGTTCCTCTATGAACCGGTGGCCGCCGGGTTTGAATTCGAGGCGCGCCTCACCGAAGACGCCGTGGTGCTGGTAGTGGATATCGGCGGCGGTACCACCGACTGCTCCATGCTGCGGATGGGTCCCAGCTACCGCGATCAGCTGGATCGCAGCGGCGATCTGCTCGGCCACAGCGGCCAGCGGATCGGCGGCAACGACTTCGATATCCGCCTGACGGTGGAGGGGATGATGCCGCTGCTCGGCATGCACGAGACCCTCAAGACCGGCAAGCCGCTGCCCCACCCGCTGTTCTGGGATGCGGCCGCCATCAACGACGTCAGCGCCCAGAGCCGCTTCTACAGCCTCGACACCGCCCGCCAGCTGCAGGATCTGCAGCTCGACAGCCAGCCCGGCAGCAAGTTGGGGCGTCTGGCCAGCCTGCGGGCCCACAAGCTGAGCCACCAGCTGGTGTGGCGTGCCGAGCAGGGCAAGATCGCCCTCTCGGAGCAGGAACTCAATCGCCAGTCGCTGGCCGAGCTGGAAAAAGGGCTGGAAGCGGAGCTGACCCGCGAACAGCTGGCCAACGCCTCGGCCCTGCTGCTGGAAAAAATTGGCGAGCTGATGGACGAAGCGATTGCCGCTGCCGGAGTGCAGCCTGATCGCATCTTCGTCACCGGTGGTAGCGCCCGCTCGCCGCTGATCGCCAGCTTTATCCGCCAGAAGCTCCCCTCCATCCCGCTTGAGGGTGGCGATGACTTCGGCTCGGTGGCTGCCGGTCTTGCCCGTTATGCCGAGCGGCTGTTCGTCAACTGAGCCCTGAGATAGCGTAAATCGATTGCAACATCACCCGGGTGTTGCCATTAAGCGACAGTCACGCGGGACAAGGGACGACAGAAGCGGTCGGTCGTCCCCTCTCCCGCCCTGCTCCCGACTGCCCAAAAAGGGTATTCTTGACGCTCCCCCAACCGGAGCCCCCTCATGCCCAGATTGCCCTTTTTGTTGCTGATCCCCCTGTTACTGCTCGCTGGCTGCAGCTCGACCGCCTTTGTTCAGCAAGATCTGCAACACCACCACTGGGTACTGAGCAAACTGGATGGCGAACCGATCGAGGCCCCCCGCGACAATCCCCCCGATTTCGAGATCGGCGAGCACTTCACCGTCAATGGCATCGCCGGTTGCAACCGCTACTTCGGTCAGGGCCATCTGGAAGATGACAAACTGTGGGTCACCAGTCTGGGCAGTACCGAAATGGCCTGCATGCCGCCGCTGGACGCCATAGAACAGGCCGTGCTGACCACCCTGACCGAGGGGGCGACTTTGAGCGGCACCAGCCAGAGCCTGATCCTGCAGGGCAAACGGCACCGTTTGGAATACACCTTGCGCGACTGGGTGTTCTAGCGCTCACAAAGCCGCATCACAAACAGGAACATGTTGTCCGGCTGTGGCACAATATGAGGCAGAGTTCGCAATGGAGGCTGCCTCAGCCATGTCGATGGATCGCCTGTTTGACAAGATCAAACAACTCCCCACTATTCCCAAGCTGCTGCACGAGTTGATGCAGAGCTTCAACGACGAGAATGCCCGCATCGACCAGATTGCGGCCAAGATCGCCATGGACCAGGTGATCAGCGTCAAGGTGCTAAAGATGGCCAACTCGGCCGCCCTGCGCCGGGGCAACGAAGTGACCTCCATTGAGCAGGCGGTGATCCGGCTCGGCTTCAACCGGCTGCGCTCCGTGGTGGTCGCCTCCGGCATCATCGGCACCTTCAAGGCCCCGCCCAGCTTCGACAAGAACAAGTTCTGGACCGAGACCTTCCAGGTCGCCACCATAGCCCGAACCCTGGCCCAGGAGGCCAAGGTGATGGATCCCGAGACCGCCTTCACCTGTGCCCTGATCCACAACATCGGCGAACTGCTTATCCAGAGCACCTTGCCGGAGGAGGCCGAGCTCATCAACATGGCGATCCAGAACGGCAGCAGCCGGGTCGAGGCCCAGCGGGAGATGCTGGGCTACGACTATGCCCAGCTCGGTGCCGAGCTGGCGCGGCGCTGGAACCTCTCCGAGGCCTTCGTCGATGCCATCTCCCAACAGCTTGACCCGCTCTCCCACGATCCGGTCAGCAAGGAGGCGGTGCTGATCCGCCTCGCCGTGTTTATCTCCTTCGCCTGGAACGCGGGCGTGCCTGCCCAGGCCATCATCGCCCGCTTCCCCAAACCGCTCGCCGACCAGTTGGGACTGGATCCCAAGTCGCTGGCAGGCCAGCTCGAAACACTGCATGAACAGGGTAATGCCCTCGCCGATCTTCTGACTCAATAAGCATCATGACCCATCCGTTTCTGTTTCATCCCCAGGTGGCGCCCTGGTTCAAAGAGAGCGCCGACGCACTGCAATTGACCCTCTTTAGCGAGCTGGATGCGCCGATCCGCGAGGTATGGCTGCGCCACGAGCCGGATAACGAGGAGTACCTGATCCCGATGACGGCGGTCTCCACCCGCGATCGGCTGCAGGTATGGCAGGCGACTCTGCCGCTCATCAAGGGACAAGATATCCACCTCTACAGCTTCAAGTGCCTCACCGACGAGGAGCAGTGGTGGCTGCACGGGGCGGGCGTCAGCGCGTCCATGCCGCCACGGGAGCAACATTTTCGCTTCAACAGCCTGCACCAGCCACCGGCCTGGGTGCAGGATCAGGTGTTCTACCAGATCTTCCCCGACCGCTTCTGCAACGGCGATCCGTCGCTGAGCGTCAAGCATCACGAGTACGAGTACCGTGGCAAGGCTGTGATCAGCAAGGCGTGGGGCGAGCCGGTCAGCCGTCACGAAGAGGGCCACGGCGCCTGCGAATTCTATGGTGGGGATCTGGCGGGGATCGATGCCAAGCTGCACTACCTGCAATCCCTCGGGGTGACGGCGCTCTACCTCAACCCAATCTTCGATTCACCGAGCAACCACAAGTACGACACCCAGAACTACTTCAAGGTGGATGCCCATCTCGGCAGCAACGAGCAGTTCGCCGAGCTGACCCGCAACCTGCACCAGCGCGGCATGAAGATCATCCTCGATGCGGTGGTCAACCACACCTCTACCGAACACCCCTGGTTCTGCCCGCCACTGGGAGCCCAGAGCAACCCGGACTCCCCGTGGCGCAGCTTCTACACCTTTGACAAAGAAGGGGATTACGTCAGCTGGAAGGGCATTCGCAGCCTGCCCAAGCTCGACTTCTCCTGCGAGAAGGTACAGGACGCCGTCTATCGGGCCGACGACGCCATCCTCCGTTACTGGATGCGCGCCCCCTACCAGATCGACGGCTGGCGCTTTGACGTCATCCACATGCTGGGCGAGCGCGGCACCGCCGAGGGTAACCGCAGTCACGTGCGCGCCATTCGCGGGGCAGTGAAGCAGGAGAACCCGGATGCCTATGTGCTCGGCGAACACTTCTTCGAGGCGAGCCAGTGGCTGCAAGGGGATCAGGAGGACGGCGCCATGAACTACTACGGCTTCGCTCACCCGATCCGCGCCTTCCTTGCGGGGCAGGATATCGCCTACCATCCCATCAAGATCAGCGCCGAAGAGCTGGATCGCTGGCTCAAGCTGGCGCGGGCCCATATCCCGTTCAAGAACCAGCTGGCCCAGTTCAACCTGCTGGACAGCCACGATACCGCCCGCTTCCTCCACCTGCTGGGTGAAGACAAGCAGCGGATGCAGCTGGCCGCCACCCTGCTGCTCACCTATATCGGTGTGCCCTCCATCTACTACGGCGATGAAGTAGGGCTCTCCGGCGGCAACGATCCGGACTGCCGCCGCTGCTTCCCGTGGGATACCACTGATTGGGATCACGTGCTGCACGACCACTATCGTCGGCTGATCCAGATCCGCCGCCAGCGCCCCTCCCTGCGCCGTGGCGATATCCAGACCCTCTACGCCGGGCCCCACAGCTATGTGTTCGCCCGTACCCTGCAAAGCGATCAGGTGGTGGTGGCCTGCAACCGTCACCCGAGCGAGCCGCGCACCATCAGCCTGCCCCTGTGGCAGACCGCCAGCCCCGCCAGCCGCTTCACAGACGCCTTCAACGGCGAAAAGTTCGAAGTAGTACAAGGCGAATTGCAGCTCACCATCCCGGCCAACTCGGCCCGGGTACTGATCTCCAGCTGAGCGAACAACTTACGCGCTGAAAAACAAAACCGGAGTCCAAGGCTCCGGTTTTTTATTCCGTTCAATCCACCATGGCGTTCGGCTCTTTGCCTGCCGACATCAGTAATTGATGCTGACGTAGGGTACTTCCGGCACCTGCCAGCGCTGCTTGAGGTAGACGGTGAGCACGAAGAAGAAGTTGGCCAGCAGGTTAGCGAAGCGATAGAGAATGGGATCGAAGGCCACCTCGCTCTCTTCCAGCCGCACCAGCAGCCGCACCACCTTCTTGCTGCCACAGCGGCAAAGATGGAGGGTTGGAATGGGCTGCGGCCCCTGTGGCAGCACAAAACCGGTGACGCTACCGCGACTTGCCTCGTTGTAGTGGTCGTAACGGGCCTTGAGCCACTCAAGATCTGCGTCGAAGATCCCCAGCTTGCCGCGTACCGAGCCGTTGAGGTTGTAGATAAGCCGCTGCAACGCCGCGAGATCCGCCATCACGGGCCGGGTATCCGCATCCGGCGCAAGGTGTGACAGCACGGCCCCAACCTGACAACAGAGCTCGTCGGTGGCGATTTCAAAATCACATTTGAACGAGGTTTCGAAGATAAAGGGGTAGCAGAGCTCGCGCTTGTCTCTTGGCTTCTTGGGGTTCATGGGGCAACCGGATTGGAGAAAAGGCCAGTTTGCCAGCCCCGGGAAGGGCTGGCAAACGGCAGCTCATTACTTGCGTTACGCGCTGTGGCTCAGGCGTTCTTACTGGCGGGCTCGGTGGACGGCTGGAACTGGCCGATCATCCGCAGCGCCTCCAGCATGCGCTGGTTGAAGTTGGTGAAGCTGCTGATCTGTGCCGGATCGCTCTGACCGCGAGCGGCCAGCACTGCCGGGGTCAGCGCCTGTTGCTGGGACTCCGGCAGCAGGGTATCTGCCTGCTTCTGTACCTGATCCAGCTTGGGCAGATAGTCGGCAAACGGCTTGAGCAGATCCTGCAGGGAGCTGGCCCCCTGATAGGTCTGGCTCAACTTGACGCTCTGCTTGAGTTTGAGGGAATAGGAGGCCAGCTGACTGTCGTCCAGCTTCAGTTCATTCGCCTTATCCAGCAGATCCTCGAAGTTGCCGGAGAAGAAGTTCCCCGCCAGCTCGTCGATCCCCTTGACCAGCTTGCCGATGGACTCCATCTCGTCGCTGTTGAGATCCCCCTCCAGTGAGAAGCTGAAGCTCTGACTCGATTTGAGGCTGAACTGACTGCCGCTCTCATCCTTCTGGGACTTGCTCTGCCAGCTGTCGTTGAAGCGCAGCACCACCTTGTCGCCATCCTTGGTCTGGATTTCCAGATAGCCCTGCTGGCGGCTGGCCATCTCGGCCTGCCCCATGTCGGTCGGGGAGACCTTGCCGAAGAACTCCTTCTCGAACTCCTCGAGCCCCTTCTGGATCAGCTTGTAGCTCTGATCGATACCGGTCTTGATATCCTCGTTGTCGGTCGCCCACTTGCCGAGCTGTTTTTTTGCCTCGCCAAAACCATTTTCGATCCCCTTGCGGGCCTGTTCCATCATCCCGGTCAGGTCGTCATCGGATTTACCATCGGCCCGCGCGGCACCAAGCCGCCCGGTCACGAACTGCAACACGTTGTCCGCCACCGACTGGAAGTCGAACAGGGTCTCCGGAGTGATCTCTTCGGGCTCCTTCATTTTGGGAGCCTGATAGCCCTGGCCGTTAATCTCCAGCGAAAACTGCAGCGCCTGCTGGATCAGCACCTGCGCCCACTTGGGCGGCTTGTGCAAGGAGACCTCTTCCTCGCTCTTGACCTGTTTCGGCTCCGCCTGTTGGGGCGATTTGGGAGAAACACCCACTCCCTTGGGTTGGGCTGCGCCCACGCCTTCGATCTGCATAATGTGTCCTCCCACCATGCCTGTAGATCAGCTATCGGCCTGACTGAACACTTCTTAACCACAAAATGCTGGACAATCTGCGGCTGGCTTTTAAAATCGGGCCCCTTTGGGTGGCCTGTTGCCTTCCCCCGATTTCGACCCGGCCCGGCCGGTGTGCATGTGAGGTATTTATGACCCAATCCCAACAGCCTTCCGCGAACGCTCCGGCGCCTAGAACCGCGGCCGACTATCAGGCCCAACTCGACGAAAAGCGCGCTCGCCTCACCGAGCTGTTTGCCGGCTTCACCCTCCCGGCGCTGGAAGTGCACAGCTCACCGGCGGAGTACTACCGGATGCGCGCCGAATTTCGCATCTGGCACGAAGGGGATGACCTCTTCCACTGCATGTATGCCCCGGCGACTAAAGAGATCATCAAGATAGACCACTTCCCCACCGCCAGTCGCCTCATCAACCAGTTGATGCCGCTGCTGCTGGAGGGGCTGCGCCCACACCCGGTGCTGCGCCGCAAGCTGTTCCAGATTGACTACCTCTCCACCCAGTCCGGCCAGATCATTGTCAGCCTGCTCTATCACCGCAAGCTGGAGGCCGAATGGCAACAAGCCGCCGAAGCGCTGCAGGCCGACCTGCGCGCCAAGGGGTTCGAGCTGCAGCTGATTGGCCGCGCCCACAAGCAGAAGATCTGTCTGGGGGATGACTTCGTCATCGAACAGCTCAACGTGGCAGGTCGCCAGCTCATCTACAAGCAGGTGGAGAACAGCTTCACCCAGCCCAACGCTGCCATCAACGAGCAGATGCTGGCCTGGGCGCTGGATGTGACCAAGGGGAGCGAAGGGGATCTGCTGGAGCTCTATTGCGGTAACGGCAACTTCTCCATCGCGCTGGCGCAGAACTTCCGCAAGGTGCTGGCCACCGAGATCGCCAAGCCAAGCGTCGACTCCGCCCAGTTCAACATCGCCGCCAACGGCGTCGACAACCTGATTATCCTGCGCATGTCGGCCGAGGAGTTCACCATGGCGATGCGTGGCGAGCGGGAGTTCAACCGCCTCAAGGGGGTCGATCTCAAGAGCTACCAGTGCAACACCATCTTCGTCGACCCGCCCCGCGCCGGTCTCGACGATGCGACCGTCAAGCTGGTACAGGAGTACGACAACATCCTCTACATCTCCTGCAACCCCGAAACCCTGCAGGCCAACATGACCGTGCTGGGCGAAACCCACGAGATCGCCCGTTTCGCCCTGTTCGACCAGTTCCCCTGGACCCATCACATGGAAGCCGGGGTCTATCTGCGTCGCAAGGCCGATTGATTAAGGCAGACAGGAAAACAACAACAGGGCCGGATGGCCCTGTTTTGTTATTGGCTCAACATCGGCCTCACTCCAGTCGGAAGTGGCCCACGATCTCCCGCAGCCGGTCGTAGGTTTGCTGCATCGCGGCGGAACTGGCAACCGTCGCTTCGCCATTGTGGGTCAGCTGGCGGATCACTTCGGCAATGGCACTCATGTTGCGATTGATCTCTTCAGCCACCGCACTCTGCTGCTCCGCTGCCGTGGCGATATGGCTGATGAGATCGTTGATCTCCACCACTTCCCCCGCCATCAGATCCAGCGACTCGTTGACTTTAGTGGTGTTCTCGGCAGCCCCCTGACAGCTCTGCTTGGTGTTGCCCATGGCCTCCACCACAGTCCGGGTGCCCCGCTGCAGGCTGGCCAGCATGGTCTGGATCTCTGCAGTGCTCTTCTGGGTACGGGCCGCAAGCGAGCGTACCTCATCCGCCACCACCGCAAAGCCACGACCCTGTTCCCCGGCGCGAGCCGCCTCGATGGCGGCGTTGAGGGCCAGCAGGTTGGTCTGTTCGGCAATGCTGCCGATCACCCCCAATACAGAGCCAATCTGCTGCACATCCTGCTGCATCGCCTCGATGGAACGGGCGGTCTCCTCCACCTCGTCCACCAGCGCCATCACGCTGGCCATCGCCTGATCCACCACCTGGCGGGACTGGCTCGCCAGCTGCTGGCTCTGGCCGGTAAGCTGGGCGGTGCTGGCCGCACTCTCGGAGACGGAGACCGCGGTGCGGCTCATCTCGTTGATGGCGGTCACCACCTGCTCGGTCTCGCGTACATGGTCCGCCAGCAGAGACTGGGCGGCGCCGGTCTGGTTGGCCAGCCCCTCGATGCCGCTGTTGAGCTGGCCGCTCGCCTGCCGCACCTCCCCCATCATCTCCTGCAGCCGCTCGATAAAGCGGTTGATACCGGCCGAGATCTGGCCAAGGTCATCCTTGCTGGTCACCGCCAGTCGGCGGGTGAGATCGCCGCTGCCGCGAGAGAGCTCCAGCACCAGATCCCGCAGCGAGAGGATGGGGCGATAGGCCACATTGAGCGCCAGCATCGCCAGCACCATCACCACGATCGCCACGCCGCACAGCGCCATGATGATCTGGCCGTTGAGGGCCCGGGTCATGGCCCGGATGTAATCGAGGTCGATGTAGCTGGTCAGCGTCCAGCTACTGCCACGAATATCCAGCTGGTTGGGGCGCGCTTCACTCTCCCCCTGCGGTTTGCTGTCATAGAGGTTGTTGCCCTGACTGTCGGCCAACGAGAAGTAGCGGCCATCGCCACTCATCTTCTCCAGCAGGCTTTTGAACTCGCTCATGTCGAGGTAGTAGAGATAGGCGGAATCGGCACCGCGCGGCACCAGAATGGTGATGACCGGCTTGCCATCCACCTGTTGCAGCGGGCTGACGGTGATCTGGTTGTTGGCGGCAGGGATCAGCTTGCGCAGGGCATCGACTTTGGCACTGTCGTTGATGACCCCGCTCACGTCGAAGGCCATGTCGCCGATCACTTTGACGATGTTGTGAAAGCCGGTCTCTTGCAGGGTCTTCTTGACGTTGGTCACCCCGAAGTTGAGGTTGGCGGCCAACAGGATTTTCTGATTGATGTCGCTGGCCAGCTTCTCTTTGACCAGGGTGATCTGCTCGGTGATGTTGTGGGTGGCCTGAGTGCGAATGTAACCACTGATGAAGTGATTCACGCTGAGCCCAGCGGTGCCGATGGTGACCAGAATGGCCAGTAGCAGCAAGAGGTAAATCTTGACCTTGAATGGCATGGGTTCCCTCCAGAAGAGAGGGCTGGCAGCACCAACCCTCCCTGCCAATCGTTATTTCTTCTTGGCGTACTTCATGGAATCCAATGCCACCGCCAGAATGATGATGCCGCCCTTGATGATGAACTGCCAGTAAGGGCTGACCCCGATATAGGTCAAACCATAGTTGATCAGGGTGAAGATAAGTACGCCGGTGATCACACCCGCGACCGTTCCCACCCCGCCGGCAAACGACACGCCGCCCACCACGCACGCCGCGATGGCATCCAGCTCGTACATGAAGCCGAGGTTGTTGGTGGCGCTACCGATACGGCCTGCTTCCAGCATGCCGCCGAAGGCGTAGAAGACCCCCGCCAGCGCATAGATCATTACCAGATTGACCGCCACATTGACGCCGGAGACCTTGGCTGCCTCGGGGTTGCCGCCGATGGCGAAGATGTTCTTGCCAAAGCGGGTCTTGTTCCACAGCACCCAGACAAAGACGCTGGCGATGGCCGCATAGAAGGTGAGATAGGAGAGTTTGAATCCTCCTATCCGGATAAACCCTTGGGCGAAGCTGGAGAAGCGGGGGTCAAACCCGGCCACCGGCGAAGCCCCTACCGAGTCAAAGTAGAGGGAGTTGATACCGTAGACGATGATCATGGTGCCCAGGGTGGTAATGAACGGGGTAACGTTCAGGTAGGCCACGATCAGACCGTTGACCAGACCAATCAGCGCCCCCACCACACAGACCAGCAGGATCACCGCAGGAATGGGCACCTCCCCCAACGTCGGGAACACCTTGTTGACGTTGGTCAGCGCCTGCAACATGGTTGCCGCGATGAGTGCCGCCAGACCGACCTGACGACCGGCCGAGAGATCCGTCCCCTGAGTGATGATGATGCCCGCCACCCCCAGCGCTATGATGACCCGCACCGAGGACTGGGTCAGAATGTTGCTGAAGTTGGTGAGGCTCAGGAAGGAGGGCTCCTGGATCACGATGACCATGAGCAGCACCAGCAGCACCAGATAGATGGCGTTTTCCTTGAGCGCCTGCATCAGATTGAAATTTTTAGCCGACTCCATAAATGTCTTCCTGTCTCTAGAGGTACAGAGATGCCAGGCGCAGTATCTCGCTCTGGTCAGTTTCTTTGGTATTGACGATCCCGGCGACCCGGCCATTGCTCATCACCATGATGCGGTCGGTGATCCCCAGCAATTCCGGCATCTCTGACGAGATGATGATGATCCCCTTGTCCTTCTTCGCCAGCTCCAGGATGAGCTGGTAGATCTCGAACTTGGCCCCGACGTCTATGCCGCGGGTGGGCTCGTCGAGCATCAGGATCTCCGGCTGGGTCAGCAGCCAGCGACCGATGATCACCTTCTGCTGGTTGCCCCCGGAGAGGGAACCTATCTGGGTCTGCTGGGTCGGCGTCTTGACCCGCATGGAGTCGATCACCCACTGGGTATCGCTCTTCATCTTGTTGTCGCTGAGCAGCCCCATGGAGCCCTTGTAGCTGTCCATGTTGGCGATCAGGGAGTTGAAGGCGATATCGAGCCGGGAGTAGATACCGGTGGAGCGGCGCTCTTCCGTCACCAGCGCAAAGCCGTTGCGGATCGCTTCGTGGGCGTTGTGGTTGGCCACCTCTTTGCCGTGCAGCTTGATGCTGCCCTGACTGCGATCGCGAATACCGAACAGGGTCTCGACGATATCGGTGCGCTTGGCCCCCACCAGTCCGGCGATGCCGAGGATCTCCCCCTTGTGCAGGTTGAAGGTCACATCCTGAATGGAGGGCTGGTTTTTCGCCGTCAGGTGTTCGATCTCGAGGATCACCTCTTTCGGCTGGTTGGTCTTTTCCGGGAAACGCTGGGTCAGTTCACGGCCGACCATCATGCCGATGATCTGATCCATGGTCATGCCCTTGAGCGGCTGGGTTGCCACCCACTGGCCATCCCGCAATATGGTGATCTCGTCACAGAGCTGGAAGATCTCCTCCATCTTGTGAGAGATGTAGACGATGCCGCACCCCTTCTCCTTCAACTTGTTGATGATCTTGAAGAGGTGGTTCACCTCTTTCTCGGTCAGGGAGGAGGTGGGTTCATCCATGATGACGATCTTGGCGTCGTAGGAGAACGCCTTGGCGATCTCGATCATCTGCATCTGGGAGACCGACAGGGTCGCGACCTTCACCTTGGGGTCGATGTCGATATCCAGCTCATCGAAGATGCGCTTGGTGTCGTCATACATCTTGCCGTGGTCGATAAACCACCCCTTGGTGGGGTAGCGGCCGAGCCACATGTTGTCCATCACGGTACGCTGCAGCACCAGGTTGAGCTCCTGATGCACCATGGAGACGCCATTTTCCAGCGCCTCTTTCGAGGAGGTGAAGTTGATCTCCTGCCCCTTGAAGAAGATCTTGCCCTGATCCTTCTCGTAAATGCCGAACAGGCACTTGAGCAGTGTGGATTTTCCCGCTCCGTTCTCGCCCATCAACGCATGCACAGAATGAGGACGGACCCGTAAATTGACATTATCGAGTGCCTTGACGCCGGGAAAGCTCTTACTGACGTCAATCATCTCCAACAGCCATTCTGATTGTTGCTGTGTTGTCATATCAGCCATCACATCTGGTTGAAAAAAGGGCAAGGGGATCTCCCTTGCCCTGGAGGAGGGAATTACTCGAATTGGGACAGGTTGTCTTTATCCACACCGACGTAGGCAACACGTACTACCTTGTCGACGATATTCCACTTGGTGCCTTCACCGGCCGGTTTGCCTTCAGCCAGGTTCTTGGTCAGCTCGAAGGTGGCTTTGGCCTGGTTGGCCGCATCGTTCAGCACGGTACCCGCCATAGCACCGCTCTTGACCATGGCCAGCGCTTCCGGCAGCGCATCGACGCCGAACACCGGAATGGCAGTCTTGCCCTGTGCTTTCAGTGATTCGACTGCGCCCATTGCCATGCCGTCGTTGTTGGCGATGACCACTTCGATCTTGTTGGCGTTGGGGCCGGAGATCCAGGCGTCCATCTTGTCTTTCGCCATGGCGGTATCCCACATACCGGTATCCATATGCAGTTGTTCAGTCTTGACGCCGCCATCGTTCAGGGTCTTGACCACGTAGGAGGTGCGCGCTTCGGCATCCGGGTGGCCCGGCTCCCCTTTCAGCAGCACGAACTGGATCACGCCATCCTTGTTCAGATCCCACTCCGGATGGGCTTTCCAGTGTTTGGCAATCAGCTGACCCTGGATGATCCCTGACTCCTTGGAGTCGGTACCCACGTAGTAGGCCTTGTCGTAGCTGGCCAGATCGGTAGCGCTCGGCTCCTTGTTGTAGAAGACCACCGGGATATCTTCGCCACGGGCTTTCTCAATCACTACCGGCGCCGCAGCGGGGTCAACCAGGTTGATGGCCAGCGCCTTCACCCCTTTGGCCAGCAGCACGTCGATCTGGTCGTTCTGCTTGGACTGGTCGTTCTGGGAGTCGTTCATCAGCAGCTCCACCCCCGGAGTGGCTGCCGCCTCCTTCTCGATGGCCTTGCGCACGACCGCCATGAAGTTGTCGTCGTATTTGTAGACGGTTACCCCGATACGGGTGTCAGCCTGGGCATTGGCTCCAGCCATCATGCCCATCAGCAGGGCGGCAACTGTGGTCAGTTTTTTCATTATGTGTGCTCCGATGTGTCTATCTGTGTTGTAGGGTGGCGAGCAATTGAGCAAGCGCCAATCAATGTAATCAGTTTGTTGTCATTTCTTCTGTGATCATGACGACAAAATGAAAACGATTACACTCTGTTACATTGAAACTTTGTTTTTATTTTTCAAATACATATAAATTTAAATCAGATTTGAGACTCAATCTTTCCCACAGCATTGAGGCTAGTCGTTACTGGTCTGTTGTCAAAATGGCGCACTGGCCAGGCAGTCCCCTCAATAGCTGGCTTAACGGAGAGTGCAGCCCCAACGGTAACGACGCTCAAGCAGTTGATACTCGGGACGCACGCTCTGGCTCCAGGAGTCATCCCCGCCCACCCCCATATGGGCGCCATCGAGGCAGACCCACAGCCCCTCTTCGGCCACCAGATCGCTCTGGTGACGAGCAGCGGCCAGCTGTTGCTGACTGAAGCGGCTGGCACTGAAATGGAAGCTGCCGCTCACCGTCGTGCTGCCCAATTGCAACTGGCGGGTATCGCAGCGCAAGCCGTTGTCGCTCGGGAAGATGTAAGGGGTATGCATCGCCTCCAGCGGCAAACTCCAGCGACCAAGATCAGCGCCCAGCAGGCGATCCGGATAGTTCTCGTGAGGGCCACGCCCCAGCCATTCTGCTCGCGCTGGCACCTCGGCCAGATGGAGCAGCAGACCGATCCGCGGCAGCGACGGCAGCACCTGCGCCAGCTCGGTCTCTATCTCCAGGCTCATGGCGCCATCGTCGGTAAAGCGGTGATGCCAGTGACTCACCAGCAGCAGCTCATTGTGATGGAAGTAGCCATGGCTGACCCGGATATCCCCTCCAGCGACCGCGATCCCCAGACAGCGATGTTGCCACTGACCCAGACCACAGCCCTGCCAGCGGGCAATCCAGGAGTTGGGGTCAGCGTGATCCGCTTCGCTGGTGCCGATGTCGTTGTCGAGCGGCGCGCGGTAGAAGTGATCCATGATCGGCGCCAACAGCTGCTCCTGCCCCGATTTTTGCCAACTGGTGATACGGCCGCTCTGCTTGTCGAGCCACCACTGGCTGTTGGCGGCAGTGATCCGCCAGCCATCCGGCTGCTCGCTCAGGGTGGCGGCAGCGGTAGGAGCAGGCAGGGCAAGGGGGGTCGGCAGGGTGAACTGCTGACGGGCGACCTTGTGATCCGCCTGCGACCAGAGGGTGGCCTGTGGCTGAACGATCGCCAGATCGAGCCAGGCCAGTGAGCCTGCCGCAAAGGTGGGCAACGCCTCGCTCAGGGTCAACTCGACCACCCCTTGCGGCACCAGCATGAGGGAAACCTCCCCTTGCTGCTGCACATGGCCGTTCTCGCACAGCTGCCAGCAAAGCTGCTCGTTGTCGGTTTCCCGAAACAGGTATTCGCTCTCGATCCGCACCCGCAACGGGGTGTGCTCAAGCAGAGTGAAGCGGAACGGCTGCTGGGCACGCTTTGCCTCGCACAGGGCGGGATGGGGGGTGCGATCCGGGAACAGCAGGCCGTTGCAGCAGAACTGGCGATCGTTTTGCACATCACCGAAGTCGCCACCATAGCCCCAGTAGTGGCGGCCATCGGCGGTGTATTTGTCGAGCCCCTGATCGACCCAATCCCAGACAAAACCGCCTTGCAGACGTGGATGATCGCGAAACGCCTGCCAGTAGTGGGCGTAGCCCCCCAGACTGTTGCCCATGGCATGGGCATATTCGCAGAGGATCAACGGTCGGTGCTCGCCGGGCAGGCCGATCCACTTGGCCAGCGCCCACTTGGGCACCGCCGGGAAGGGCTGATCCTGATGGGTTCTGGCATACATGGGGCAGATGATGTCGGTGGCCGGGGTATCGGCCCCGCCCCCCTCGTACTGCACCGGACGGCTCGGATCGCTGCGCTTGATCCAGCCATACATGGCATCGTGGGCCGGGCCGTAACCCGACTCGTTGCCCAGCGACCAGATGATGATGGAGGGGTGGTTGAAATCCCGCGCCACCATGCGGGTCGCCCGCTCCAGAAAGGCATTGCTCCAGGCGGGATCCCGCGCCAGCCGCCCCATGGGGGTCATGCCGTGGGTCTCCAGATTCGCCTCGTCCACCACATAGAGACCGAGCCGATCGCAGAGGCGATAGAAGTCGGGGTGGTTGGGATAGTGGGAGCAGCGCACCGCATTGAAGTTGTGGCGCTTCATCAGCAGCAGATCCCGCTCCATGGTGGCGCGATCGATGGCATAGCCCCTGGCGGGATGGTGTTCATGACGGTTGGCACCGCGAACAAGCAGCGGCTGACCGTTGACCCGCAGCAGGCCGCCACGGATCTCCACCACCCGAAAGCCCACATCACATGCCTCGCTCTCGATAACCTGGCCCTGTTCGTCCAGCAGGGTCAGGGTCAGGCGATAGAGATGGGGCGTCTCGGCGCTCCACTTGCGCGGCGCAACCACGTCGAGCCAGCACTCGGCGCGATCGTCATACGCCCCTTTTTCATCAATGGTTTGAGTGCCGATCGGCTGGTGCAGGGCCGCGACCCGCTCGCTGCCGTCATAAAGATTGGCCTCCACCGACAGACCGGCCCCATTAGCCACTTGCAGGGCAATCTTGAGACGGCCATCCCGATAGCAGGCATCCAGTTCAGGCGTCACCCGCATATCCATCAGATGGCGGGACGGTTTGTGCAACAGGCCGACGGAGCGGAAGATCCCCGACAGCCACCACATATCCTGATCTTCCAGATAGGATCCGTCGGACCAGCGCAGCACCAGCACCGCCAGCCGGTTGCGACCGCTCTGCAGATATGGGGTCAGACCGAATTCGGCGGGCAGGCGGCTGTCCTGGGAATAACCGACCCAGCGACCGTTGCAGAAGAGGTGGAAGGCACTGCTCACCCCGTCGAAGATGATCCGGCTCTGTCCGCTTGCCAGCCAGTTGGCGGGCAGTTCGAACTCGCGGGAGTAGCAGCCAGTAGGATTCTCTGCTGGCACTCGGGGCGGATCGCAGGGAAAGGGGTACTTGATATTGGTGTAGATGGGGCCATCGGTGAGCGGCCGCGCAGCTGGATAGGCGGCATCCAGCTGCCAGTTGCCCGGCACTGTAATGGGGCAAGCATCCACCAGATCCTGCGACAGCCAGCTCTCGGGCACCAATTCGGGAGCGGCAAAGAAGGAGAAGCGCCACTCGCCATCGAGCAAGAGACGGGAGGAAGAGGCCAGATCCCCCCTGGCATCCGCTTCGCTGCGCCAGCTGAACATGGGGGCATGGGCTGCCAGCCGGTTTACCGAAGTAATAGCCTGAGTCTGCCAATCCTGACGCGCCACTATCTCCCTGAGCATTCACTCTCTCCCTGCTGATTGGAAAACGTATTCAGTCTAGAGAAGTATGACGCAGGGAACGGCGATCTCGCTCACACAGATGTAAACGATTACACTGATTTTGTTAAGTAAAGCGGAGTAAAAATGATTAAAAACCAGTAAAACAATAACCGTGCAAGAAACGGTCCCGAACAGGGCCGAAAAAGAGGGCTATCCGGCCCGAACCGGTGCCACCGAGTGGCGATTGATCAGGGTGGGGGTATAGATCCGGCTCTGGGTCGCGTCACTCTCCCCCGCCGCCAGCTGAATGGCCAGCTTGGCCGCCTGGGCCGCCATCAACTCGATGGGATAGCGCATGGTGGAGAGCTTGGGGCGCAAATATCTGGCATAGATGATGTCATCGAAGCCCACTACCGAGACCTCCTCCGGCACTCGCAGACCGTTGTCCGCCAACACGGAGATGGCGCCCGCCGCCATGGCATCGTTATAGGCCACCACGGCGGTCACCTTGAGCCCCTTGGCCAGCAGGTTGAGCATGGCGCGCTCCCCCCCCTCCTCGTTCGGCGTGCCGCTCTCGATAAGCTCGGGATCGGCTGCCAGACCCGCCTCCATCAGCCCATCCTGATAACCCTGCAAACGCAAGGTGGCATCCTCGATAGCGTGATCCGAGCTGATAAAGGCGATATGGCGGTGACCCAGTTCGATCAGGTGGCGAGTCGCCGTAGCCGCACCCAACCGGTTGTTGAGGGCGATGCAGCGCCCCTTGAGGGCCGGAATATCGCGGTTGATCAGCACCATACCGGGCACCCGCATGGCGTAATCGTACAGTTCCTCGTCGCTCAGCGCCTTGCTGTGCACCACCAGCGCCTCGCAGCGCTTGCCGATCAGCAGCTCGATCGCCTCACGCTCCTGACGTGCCTTGTGAAAACCGTTACCCATCAGCAGGTGAAGGTTCTGCTCGACGGCGATGCCGGAGACCCCCTTCACCAGTGCACCGAAGAAGGGATCGGCCACGTCACCGACCACCACCCCCATGGTGTCGCAAGTCTGGCTCACCAGTGCCCGCGCGTTGGCGTTGGGGGTATAGCCCAGTTCGGCCATGGCCTTCTGCACCACTTCGCGAGACGCGGCGCTGGCCTTGGGGGAGTTGTTCATCACCCGTGAAACCGTTGCCACTGACACATTGGCCAAACGGGCGACATCCTTGATGGTGCTCATACTGTTTTCACTTATTTCACTGTGCAATAGAGCGCCATTATACCCAGCAAACCCATTGAAAACAGGGGTGAAACGCATATCTGCCGTCAGGATGATCACAAAAACAGTGTAATCGTTTACACTGTTTTGCAAGCAAGCTCACAGTTTGGTCGCCACACCCTCGGCTAGACTGCTTCCAGACACTTTTTCAGTGGAGAGCAAGATGAACGTTCTGGTCACCGGCGGTTGCGGATATATCGGCAGCCACACCTGTCTGGCCCTGCAAGCGGCAGGCATGAATCCCGTGGTGGTCGACAACCTCGGCAACAGCAAGCGCAGCGTGCTGGCCCGAGTCGCGGCGATCAGCGGCCAGCAACCCGTGTTTTATCAAGGGGATATTCGCGATGCGGCCCTGCTGGACAGGATCTTCGCCGAACAGCAGATCGATGCGGTGATCCACTTTGCCGCCCTGAAAGCGGTCGGTGAGTCGACCCGCATTCCACTGGATTACTACGAGAACAACCTCGGCGGCACCCTCACCCTGCTGCAGGCGATGAAGCGGGCCAATGTGCACAATCTGGTGTTCAGCTCCTCGGCCACCGTCTACGGCGATCCCGCCAATCTGCCGATCCGCGAGGATTTCCCCCGCAGCGCCACCAACCCCTACGGTCGCTCCAAGCTGATCATCGAGGAGATCCTCGAGGATCTGCAGCTGGCCGAGCCCCACTGGAGCATGACCCTGCTGCGCTACTTCAATCCGGTCGGCGCCCACGAATCGGGCACCATGGGGGAAGACCCGCAGGGCATCCCCAACAACCTGATGCCCTATATCACTCAGGTGGCCATTGGCCGTCGCGACTGCCTCTCGGTCTTTGGAAACGATTACCCTACCCCGGACGGCACTGGCGTGCGCGACTACATCCATGTGATGGATCTCGCCGAAGGTCACGTCAAGGCACTGCAACACTGCGCCAACAAGGGTGGCGTGCACACCTACAACCTGGGCACAGGTCAGGGCCAGAGTGTGTTGCAGCTGGTCGCCGCTTTCTCCGCCGCCTGTGGCAAGCCGCTGCCGTTTCGCATCGAACCGCGTCGCCCTGGTGACATCGCCGCCTGCTGGGCCGATCCGGCCAAGGCAGAGCGGGAACTCGGCTGGCAGGCGACCCGGGGCATAGACGCCATGTGCGCCGACAGCTGGCGCTGGCAATCCGCCAACCCGAACGGTTACGAGGAGTAGGCCTGCCTGCTCCCTGTTAATAAACGACTTTAGTTTTCCATACCTTATTCAGGAGAGATGATGTTCAACCCCGTCGATCATCCCCATCGCCGCTTCAACCCGCTGACCGGCCAGTATGTGCTGGTCTCCCCCCACCGGGCCAAACGCCCCTGGCAGGGACAGGTGGAGAAGGTGAGTCAGGCCCCCAAACAGGCCCACGATCCCGACTGCTTCCTCTGCGCGGGCAACACCCGGGTCACCGGTGACATCAACCCCGACTACAAGGGCACCTTCGTTTTTACCAACGACTTCGCTGCCCTGATGCAGGATACCCCGGCCGCCGACAACGCAGGCGACCCCCTGCTGAAGCTGGAAGCCGCCCGCGGCACCAGCCGGGTCATCTGCTTCTCGCCGGATCACGGCAAGACCCTGCCCGAGCTGCCGCTGCCCGCCATCGAAGGAGTGATCACCACCTGGATGGATCAGGTCACCGAGCTGTCGGCTCAGTGGGAGTGGGTGCAGGTCTTTGAAAACAAAGGCGCCGTCATGGGCTGCTCCAACCCGCACCCCCACGGCCAGATCTGGGGCAGCGACTTCCTGCCCAACGAGATCGCCCGCGAAGAACAGCACCAGCGAGACTGGCTGGCCGAGCATGGCCGCCCCATGCTGCTCGAATATGTGGAGCGGGAGCTGGCGGATCGCTCGCGCATCGTGGTGGAGACCGAACACTGGCTTGCCGTAGTCCCCTTTTGGGCCGCCTGGCCGTTCGAAACCCTGTTGCTGCCCAAGGCGCACGTCCCCTCCATGCTGAACCTGACCAAGGCCCAGCAGCAGGATCTGGCGGTGGCGCTCAAGGAGCTCACCAGCCGCTACGACAACCTGTTCGAGTGCAGCTTCCCCTACTCCATGGGCTGGCACTTTGCGCCGCCCAAGTCGGAGTGCCCCGAGGCGTGGCAACTGCACGCTCACTTCTACCCGCCCCTGCTGCGCTCCGCCACCGTGCGCAAATTCATGGTGGGCTTCGAGATGCTGGCCGAAACCCAGCGCGACCTTACCCCCGAGCAGGCCGCCCAGCGGCTGCGCGCCCTGAGCCCCATTCACTACAACCAGACCAGCCAAACCAATGAGGAGGCCCAATGACCCCCAGCCAACGCGTCAGCACCGTTTTTGCCGAGCAATTTGCCAAAGCGCCCGATCTGCTGGTGCGCGCCCCCGGCCGCGTCAACCTCATCGGTGAACATACCGACTACAACGACGGCTTCGTGCTGCCCTGCGCCATCGACTACGAGACCTGCGTCGCCATCAGCCTGCGCGATGATCGACAAGTGCAGGTGATCGCCGCCGACTACGACAACCAGCGCGACCTGTTCGACCTCGACCAGCCCATCGAGCACCACCCCAGCCAGCGCTGGAGCGACTACATCCGCGGCGTGGTGAAATATCTGCAGGAGCGCGGTTATGCCCTGCGCGGCCTCGATCTGGTGGTCTCCGGCAACGTGCCGCAGGGGGCGGGGCTCTCCTCCTCCGCCTCGCTGGAAGTGGCCATTGGTCAGGCCTTCAAAGAGGCGCTGGGGCTCGGCATCACTCAAGCCGAGATCGCCCTCAATGGCCAGCAGGCGGAGAACAAGTTCGTCGGCTGCAACTGCGGCATCATGGATCAGATGATCTCCGCCAGCGGCAAAACCGACCACGCCCTGCTGCTCGACTGCCGCTCGCTGGAGACTCGCCTCATCCCCATGCCCACCGATCTGGCGGTGCTGATCGTCAACTCCAATGTGCGCCGCGGTCTGGTGGATAGCGAATACAACACCCGCCGCCAGCAGTGCGAAGCGGCCGCCCGCCACTACGGGGTCAAGGCGCTGCGCGACCTCGATCTGGCCGGACTGGAAGCGGGCAAAGCCGGGCTGGATGAGGCCTGCTATCGCCGTGCCCGCCACATCGTCGGTGAAAACGCCCGCACCCTGGCGGCCGCCGATGCGCTGGCGAGCCACGACCTGACCCGCCTCGGCGAGCTGATGGCCGAGTCGCACGCCGCCATGCGCGATGACTTCGAGATCACAGTGCCCGCCATCGATGGTCTGGTGGAGATCATCAAGGCTAAAATCGGCACAGATGGCGGCGTGCGGATGACCGGCGGCGGCTTCGGCGGCTGCGTGGTCGCCCTGCTGCGCCCGGAGAAGGTGGCCGAGGTGATTGCCGCCGTCGAGGCGGAGTATCCGACCCGCTTCGGCCTCAAGGCTAACTGCTACGTCTGCCGCGCCAGCGCCGGTGCAGGGGGCATCGCATGAAAGAGTTCCATCTGCAGAATGCAGCCGGCCTGCGGTTGAGCGTGCTCGATTTCGGGGCTACGCTCACCGCCCTCGAGATCCCGATCAATGGCACCTATCGCAATGTGCTGCTGTCTTGTGATCCGCTGGATTACCCCAATCAACGCTCTTATTTAGGGGCGATAGTAGGACGCTTTGCCAATCGCATCGGCAACGCCCGCCTAGAGCGAGCAGGGCAAGAGTGGCAACTAGACGCCAACGAGGGCACCACCTGCCTGCACGGGGGCAGTGACTCTCTGCACAACCGGGAGTGGCAACTGGACGGGCTGGCGGAAGATCGCATCCGTCTGCAAACTCGGCTGGCCGATGGCGAACAGGGTTTCCCTGGTAATCTGGACGTCACCGTAGAATACCGGCTGGAGCAGACCGATCTGGTGATCGAGCTGAGCGCCACCACAGATGCTCCGACCCCGGTCAATCTCACCAGCCATGCCTATTTCAACCTGGATGGTGGTGATGTGCGTGATCACCGCATCACCATTAATGCAGACCGCTATCTGCCAACCGATGAGCACTCGCTGCCGCTTGGTATTGCGCCGGTCGAAGGAGTATTCGATCTACGCCATGGCAAGCGGGTCGGAGAGCAGTGGATGACCCATTCGCAGCAAAAAAAATGTCTGGGATTCGACCACTGTTTCTTGTTTGGTGATGCCTCGCCCTCACCACAAGCCACCCTGATGGCAGGGGATGGCAGCCTGTGTATGGAGATGTACACCAATCAACCAGGCGTCCAGCTCTACACCGGCAACTGGTTGGCTGGCACCCCAAAACGCGGGGGGGGACATTGGGAAAACTATCAGGGGCTCTGCCTGGAAGCACAGCAAGTGCCAGATAGTCCGAGCCGTCCAGAATTAGGTAACCCTTGGTTGGAGCCAGGAGAACGCTATCAGCACATAACCCGTTATCGGCTCATTCCGGTTATGGCTTGACCCATTGAAGGGGCGCGTCAAGGCGCCCCTTTGTCGCATCTCTCCCGCCCGGCTTATTCAACACAACCATGAAAGAAGCATGCTACGGCTTGGCATCATTACGATATCAGCCACCGCGTGCAGTGCTGATGGGTGTATGGCTTTCAGAGTGACGTTGACCTGCTCGTGTCGGGTAAAGTCATTGAGTGCCCATTATGTGCTTTACATTCTTACCGCCAACCACACAACTTGGCGGGCATGACAGGAACATATAGGCACGCCCTGTGGCCTAAGGAACCACTACTCAGCAGGTCATCGAGAGAGGATCACATTTTGTTAACTGGCTGACCTCTGGTCGAGGCACGGATCAGCAACTCCCCTTCCAGCTTCATCAGTAAAGCGATGGGCTTCTCTCCTTGGGCCAGTTGCAACAAGGTGTCCACCGCCAGTTTACCCATCTCGTCGTAAGGTAGTTCGATAGAACTCAAAGGGGGCTCCATTTCGCAGGCCAGCATCTGGTTATCATGGCCCGCCACCAGAATGTCTTCCGGGATGCGCAATCCCGCCTCGGCTATCGCCTGGTAACAACCCTGAGCCATGTAATCACTGCAACAGAAGATACCATCAGGCGGCTGAGGCAGCGCCAGCAGTTGCCGAGTCTGTTCATAAGCCTCATGTAGCGACCAGTTGCCCACGCGCACCCATTGTGGATCCGGTATCAAATCGTGGTTGATCAACGCCTGACGATACCCTTCCAGCCGCAGACTATTTGCCTCCATCCATGGCTCCCCCTGAATAAGAGCCACTCGTTTGCAGCCTTGCTCCAACAGGTGCGCCGTCACCTTGTAACCCGCCAGCTTATCGGCAGGCAGGATGGAATAACTTTCGGACGAGCCACTGCCCTCCAGGTAGCAGTTGAGCAAAACGGTAGGCACCTGTGGGGAGAGCTCCATCTCGGCAAGTTGTCGTGTCATGGAAGAGGCAAAAATCATCCCCAGATAATCCCCCTGATTGATCTCCTGCTCGATCAACTTGGTGAGCTCCGCGCTGTTGCGATAATCGAATGTAACCAGCATGCGATCTGCCTCCCAAGCGCGTTCATTGCAAGCATTGATCGCATCCAGAAAAGGGTCATATGGAGTCAGGCCATTGAAAACAAAAGCTATTTTTCTAGCAGATGGTCCCTTGGGTAGATGTTCAGCTCGCTTATGCTGGTAACCCAGTTCGGCCGCTTTTTCAAGCACTCTACGCCGCGTTTCCTCCGCCAGTTTGATGGTGGTTGAACCATTGAGCACCAGTGAAACCGTTGATTGGGAAACACCTGCAGCTGCAGCGATGGCGCTCATGGTGATGCGTTTACTATTCATTGATATGGCCATAGTTTGAGCAGTACCGCCCAGATAATAATATTAATTATTTATCTTTTATCATGACTCATGATTACGGACATGAGCAAGCAGCACAACAGCCCGCAAGGACGATAGAGGGGTTTCGGTTATCGTCCCGAGTACAGATGGCTCGCCAGTCATGCCTGTTAACCCCCTAAATTTGTTCATTTTGTGACTAATCCCTGAATTCTATCCTTCATGATTTGCAACTAAAGATATTAGCTAATATTAATTGCTATAAGTTTAAATAATTAGTTGCAAGGATATCCGATGGCGATACAACAGTGGTCAACAGAACGAGCTTGGCAATGGTGGAACAAACAACCTTGGCTATTGGGCTTCAACTATCTCCCCCGCACAGCGGTCAACTGGACCGAAATGTGGCAGGGAGAAACCTTCGACCCAGTCACCATTGACCAGGAACTGGGTTGGGCCAACAAACTGGGCTACAACACCCTGCGAACCAATCTGCCCTTTATCGTCTGGCAGCATGATCGGGATGGCCTGCTCGCGCGCATTGAGCAGTTCCTTGGCCTGTGTAGCAAGCACAATATCCGCGTGATGATGACCTTGATGGATGACTGTGGCTTCTCCGGCGATCACCCCTATCTGGGCCGCCAGCAACCACCTCGGGAAGATGTACACAATAGCCAGGCGGCGGCCAGTCCCGGTCGGAATGTCGTCATTGACCCGACCCAATGGCGCGAAGTGGAACACTATATTCGCGACCTGATACGTACATTTGCACAGGATGAGCGGATCTTTATCTGGGATCTGTACAATGAGCCGACCAACCGGGGCATCTTTTCGGAAGGCGATGTCGAGGTGCGTTTCGATGAGTCGCTGGAGACATATGCCCACTATCTGATGGAGTTGGCTTTTGTCTGGGCCCGAGAAGAGAACCCCTCCCAGCCACTCACCGTCGGCGCGTGGCATGCACCCTACAGCATCGGTCAGGGGGATTCGGAATTTACTCCGGAAAACACCTTTACTCATCCGACCGACCTGCGCGCTATGGAGCTATCGGATGTCATCACTTTCCACTCCTATCAGCGTATGGAGGGGCTGAAAATCTCTCTGGATGTGGTCAGCAAATATCGCCGCCCGCTCCTCTGCACAGAGTGGCTGGCCAGGCATGTCGGCAGCGTGATGGAACAACAACTGCCACTCTTCAAAGAGTTAAAAATAGGTGCCTATCAATGGGGTCTGGTAAAAGGGAAGACGCAAACTCACCTGCCATGGCCTTTCGTTCGCAATATCGACCCCGATTTCCGCAGGGTCTGGTTTCACGACCTGCTGGAGGAGGATGGTACCCCCTACTCTGCCAGTGAAATAGAACTGCTCCGCACATTGACCCGTTCATAACGCAAAAGAGGACGCCACCCTAGTGGCGCCCCTCACAACACATTCATGTTGGGAAAGGTTGGCAGATGACAGATCAAAAGATACACAATAGAGAGCTGGTGGGATATTTCAGCTATGCCGTCGGGCAATGCCTCAGTTTCGGCCTGGTGGGATCATTTATCCTCTATTTTTACACCGATATCCTTGGAATATCGCCCGCTGCAGCTGGGGCTATTTTCCTCATTGCCAGAGTATGGGATGCCATCAACGATCCTATTATCGCTGGTTATATGGACACTCTTAATTTCAAACGTGGCAAATTCACGCCATATATGCTTTTCGTTCCCTTCTTGATTGCCGGGATCACCTCTCTCAGCTTCATTGGCATGGATTTACCCATGACCACCAAGGTAGCTTATGCAGCAGTCACCTATATCGCGTGGGGGATGATATACACCTTGTCTGATGTACCTTTCTGGACCATGTCATCGGTCATGAGCCAAGAGCCACAGGAGCGAGCCAAGGCCGTAACCGTCGCCATGTTGGGCGTCAATATCGGCATTGGCAGTGCTTCCATCATATTCCCGAAGCTCACCGAACTGTTTGCTGCAACCAGCAGCACCAAGGGCTACATGGAAGGTGCCATCTGCCTGATGCTGATCGCCCTGCCGCTGATGGTGCTCGGAGCAAGCCAGATGAAAGAGCGCATCAAGCCCAATCCGAATGACAAGATCACCATTAGGGACTCTTTCCGCGTCCTGCGTTCCAACAAACCGTTGGCGTATGTACTTGGCGCCTTCTTCTGTAACGTGTTCTTTAATCTGGCCACCGGGCTCTACATTTTCTTCTTCACCTACAACATGGGTGATGTCGGGCTGCTCTCGGTGATGGGCTCTATCGGTGTGGCAACCTCTATGGCCTGTATGCTGATGCCGATATTGACCAGCAAGCTCAGGAAACGTGATCTCTTCCTGCTACTCACTCTGCTGGAGATTGCATTACGCATCGGTTTCTATACGACAGGCTACGACAATCTGATAATGGTGTTCGGCTTCCTCGCCTTGATCCATGCGGCCAACGTCATCACCAATCCACTTATCTCGGCCATGTTGAGTGAGACCATCGAATATGCAGAACTAAAGTCTGGCCGCCGTTGCGCTGCCATCGCGTTCTCGGGGCAGACCTTTACCGGCAAACTGGCTTGGGCCATCGCAGGTGGTATTTCCGGTACCCTGCTGATCTGGCTTGGCTATCAACCGAATGCGGCACAGACTCAGGCTACGATGGACGGACTATTTATCTGTATATCACTTGTGCCGATATTGGGTAGCATATTACGGGTGATGATCATGACCCGCTACAATTTCACCGAAGATAAGCACGCCAAAGTACGTCATGCTCTAAATAAATGGCGATCCATTTCGTCTCTTTAACATAAAAAAATGAATGCTTTACCATAAAATATACGCCAGTCGAATTGAGCGCCTCTATCCATTCAACTTGACTGGCAAATTCCATTCAAGAACATGAAAACTACAATGATTGATAAATTATTTTTTCGTTGCATTGCGCATAGGAAAAGCAATCAACATAAGTTACATGAATCATCGAAAGCCACTGGGTAAACTTTTGCTGAAGTATATTACACGATAATAAATATCCATTGCCTCCATTGGTCTTTGAGGAGTTCAAATTTGTCGGTTTATTTCTGGCACAATATCGTTATTGTGCCAATCGCTCTCTGCGCTCTGGTTTTCTGGCTCGACACCGCCAACCTCGGTCTCTGTGCAGCCTTTCTGACCACAGGATCTTTTGCCTTGCAAGTTATACACATAATAAAGACCCAAGAAACCAGGGCCATCTCAACCAATATGTATCTGGTCTTCAGCTGTGGCGTACTTCTATGGTTGATCTACGGCCTGCGCACTAACGACATGCCCATCACCATAGCAAACAGCATCACTCTCGCTCTGGCCTGCGCCGTCCTGATGCTCAAGCTGCGTAACGAAAGGAACTGATGAGCATTCATACAACCTGGGGCTGGCACTCGGGGATCACGACGGCTTCTGTCTTGAGACGCAACAGCTGCCGGACAGCCCCAATCGGCCCGAGCTGGGCAACCCCTGGCTGCTGCCGGGCGGGCGTTATCACCACCAGACCCGCTACCGTTTTATCCGCGACTGACTTAAAGGTTTCATGATTTTTACATAGCCTCAGCAGTCACTATCGAGCAAGATAAGCCGCCCCGAGACCCTCCCGGGGCGTTTTTACATCAACGAAGTTAAGGATTGTTTGTTCGATGACTGACACCTATAGCCTGCTGGTCGCCTTTATTCTGGGCGTCGTCGAGGGGCTGACCGAGTTCCTCCCCGTCTCCTCCACCGGCCACATGATTATCGTCGGCCATCTGCTGGGCTTTGAAGGGCCCAAGGCTGCCACTTTCGAAGTGGTGATCCAGCTTGGCTCCATCCTCGCCGTGGTCGCCGTCTTCTGGCGCCGCCTGTTTGGCCTGATTGGCATCCACTTCGGCCAGAAGCCGTCCCGGGATCACGCCACCCTGTCGCTGATCCACGTCATCCTCGGCATGCTGCCCGCCATCGTGGTCGGTCTGGCCATCCACAGCTGGATCAAGGCCAACCTGTTTGGTCCACAGACCGTGATGTACGCGCTGGTCGCGGGGGGCATCCTGCTCATCATCGCCGAGAAGTTCCGCCCGGCCGTCACAGCTGAAACCCTTGATGACATCAGCTACAAGCAGGCGTTCGGCATCGGTCTGTTCCAGTGTCTGGCCCTGTGGCCCGGCTTCTCCCGCTCCGGCGCCACCATCAGTGGTGGCATGCTGATGGGGATCAGCCGTCACGCCGCCGCCGAGTTCTCCTTCATCATGGCGGTGCCCATGATGGTGGCGGCCAGCGGGCTTGATCTCTACAAGAGCCGCGATTTTCTCTCGATGGCCGACTTCCCGATGTTTGCCGTGGGCTTTATCACCGCTTTCGTGGTAGCGATGTTTGCGATCAAGACCTTCCTGACATTGATCCGCCGCATCGACTTTATCCCGTTCGCTATCTACCGCTTTATCGTGGCATTCGCCGTCTATCTGGTGTTTGTCGCCTGACCGGCAACCAGCAATCAAATGAAAAAAGGGACCAATCTGGTCCCTTTTTCTATGGCGTCATGGTGCTCAGTAGAGGTGCTGGCTGATGCCATTCAGCAGCCGCGACAGCCCCTTGGTGAACTGCACCGGCGCATCCTGCACCGTGTAGCAGAGGCAGCCATCTGGCGTATGCGGGCTATGGGAGTGGCTGGCATCGCGCCAGATGAAATCTCCCACCTTGTAAAGGGTATCGCCATCCTGAATATTGCCAGCCAGCAGCAGGGTCAGCTCATAGCCCTGATGGGTGTGCTCGGGGATGCGACCGCCCGCTTCGATATGGAGCAAACTGGCGCGCGCCCCCATCTCGTCCAGCGGCAAACTCTGCTGACGAATGGCCCCGATATGGCGCCACTTGGGCGAACGGTAGCGGGCCAGCACCCGTGGCAAACGGTAGGCGTGCCCGGCCACCTCCAGCTCGCCGTGCTGCGTTCGGGGCTGGTCATGTGTTGGCTCGGAGGGGGGCTCTGCCAGCGGCTGGGCCAGAATATCCGCCAGCATGGCGTCGAATCCGGCGTCCAGTCCCACTTCATCCCGAGAGTCCGCCTCGGGCTCTGCTGGCGAGGCAAGATATTGCTGCGCCAGCTCCTCTTCGAATGTCTTCAGTCGGGCAGCACAATCAGGGCAGAGTTCACAGTGAGCGGAGAGCCCCACCGCCAGCGGCAGAGGGAGCTCGTCGGCGGCGAAGGCGCGCAGCATAGGGTCGGTCGGATGGGCTTTAATCATGGCCTTGCTCCACTTGCTCTTTCAGTTTCTGTAACGCCAGTCTGAGGCGGGACTTGATGGTACCGAGCGGCACGCCGAGTCGCTCCGCCAGCTCCTGCTGGGAGAACTCCTGCAGATAGATGCCGCGCACCACCTGCTGTTGCGGCTCCGGCAGGGTGCCCAGATAGTGGGCCATCTGACGGGTCAGCACCGCATCCTCACCACCGCTCAGATGCTCCTCTTCGGCCTGAAACTCCAGCACCGGCCACAGCTCCTCGGCACAGAGATCCTCCTTGCTGGCGCGACGACGACGCAGCATGTCGAAGCACTGGTTGCGCATCACGGTGTAGATCCAGGTAGTCGGCGCTCCCTTGTCGGGGTGGTAGAGGCGCGCCTTTTGCCATACCAGCAGCATGGTCTCCTGCACCAGCTCCATGGCGTTGGCTTCGCTGCCGAGGTGGCGCAGGCCGTAGCTGCGAATGCGCGGCGCAAAGTGTTGGAACAGGCGAGCAAAAGCAGCCTTGTCGGCCTGCTCTGCCACCCTGATCAGCAGAGATTTGAGGTCGCCATCCGGGTTATCCATCACGGGCGAGGTCCTGCGTATGGTCGAGTGTGGTTGGCCAGTATATGCCATTGCGCCATCCCTTTGGTGTGCTGTCGAACATGCTGTGGTGATGACTGGTACGGCGCTGCGGCGCTGGCGGATCAGCGGGTCAGAAAAAATCAGTGGCTGGCCACCAGCACCCCCTTGAGCAGGGCGATGGCGGGCTGATTGTCGGCGGCAGCCAGCAGCAGTTGCTTCTGCTCGGGGGGGATCGGCAACACCTCCAGCCAGCGCTGGGCCACCCAGTTGCCATCGTCCCAGCAGGGGGCAGGATAGAGGGCGGCATAGTCGGGATAATCGGCAAACACCTCCCGCAGCGCCTCGACCAGCGGCTGCTGATCAGGATGGAGCCGGCGGGGCGGCCAGGCCGTCAGCGGCGTCACCTCGCCGATACGCAGGCCATCGGGCTCCTGCCACAGATCCTCTATCTGCACCCGCTCCACCCCCTGCACCGTGATCCCCAGCATGCCGTCCGGCAGCCGGTCGAAATCGATGATGGTGACCCGGGTGGCGATGGGCAGCATGTTGCGCAGGGCGTCGGGCTGGCGAGGATCCACCATGCAGAGGGCAAAGCCGGACTCCCCCGCCTCGGCAATCATCCGCTGGTATCTCGGTTCGAAGATCCGCAGCGGCATGACGCCGCCGGGCAGCAGGTGGGCAGATAGTGGAAACAGCGCCAGTCGCATCGCAAACTCCTCGGTTGGGAACGTATGTTGATACGCCGGGCCAGAGGGAGGAGATCATTCCCGACCGCGGAAAGGAAAAACCCTTAACAATCAGGGGAAAATAGCCTGGACAAGCCGCTTCGATATGCAGTAGAAATGGATAAGCACCGTAATTTCCGCCCAATATTCTGGAATATGGCGCCAAACGCAGTGAAATATTCGCCCGACAGCGAGCGGCGGGTCATCCCTATAGTTTTCTCGGGCCGATGCGGGTAAAATTCACGCCCTTATATATCAGTCATTTTTCGACGCGCAACCTTGGTGGTCAGTTATGAAAGAGCATATTCATCATCTACTTGAACAAACGGTAGCCAATCTCAAGTCAGCAGGCGTCCTGCCGGCGGACCTGGAAGCCCGCGTGCAAGTAGACCGATGCAAGGAGAAAGCTCACGGCGACCTGGCTACCAACCTGGCCATGCTGCTGGCCAAACCGGCACGCAAGAATCCCCGTGAGCTGGCAGCGGCCATCATCGAGCACCTGCCTGCCTCCGACCTGATCGCCAAGGTCGAGATCGCCGGTCCCGGCTTCATCAACTTCTTCTTCGACCAGCGCTGGCTGGCCGGTCAGGTTGAGGCCATGGTGACCTCTGCCAACGCCAACGTACGGTTGCCCGCGCCACAAACCGTGGTGGTGGACTACTCCGCCCCCAACGTGGCCAAAGAGATGGCGGTGCACCACATCCGCTCCACCGTACTCGGTGACGTGGCTGCGCGCGCGCTGGAGTTCCTCGGCCACAAAGTGATCCGTGCCAACCACATCGGCGACTGGGGCACCCAGTTCGGGATGCTGATCGCCTATCTGGAGAAGATGTCCAACGAGCACGCCAGCGACATGGCGCTCAAGGATCTGGAAGCCTTCTACACCCAGGCCAAGCGTTGCTACGACGAAGACGAAGCCTTTGCCGAGCGCGCCCGTAACTACGTGGTCAAGCTGCAGGGCGGCGACGAGTACTGCCGTACCATGTGGAAGAAGCTGGTCGACATGACCATGGAGCAGAACCAGATCAACTATGACCGCCTGAATGTCTCCCTGACCAACAAGGACATCATGGGCGAGTCCATGTACAACGACATGCTGCCGGAGATCGTGGCCGACCTGAAAGCCAAGGGGCTGGCGGTCGAGAGCGAAGGCGCCACCGTTGTCTTCCTGGACGAATTCAAGAACAAGGATGGCGAGGCCATGGGCGTCATCATCCAGAAGAGCGATGGCGGTTTCCTCTACACCACCACCGACATCGCCTGTGCCAAATACCGTTATGAGACCCTGGGCGCCGACCGTGTCATGTACTTCATCGACTCCCGTCAGCACCAGCACCTGATGCAGGCCTGGACCATCACCCGCAAAGCGGGTTATGTGCCGGAATCCGTGCCGCTCGAGCACCACGCCTTCGGCATGATGCTGGGCAAGGATGGTCGTCCCTACAAGACCCGCTCCGGTGGTACCGTCAAGCTGGTTGACCTGCTGAACGAAGCGGAAGAGCGCGCCGCTGCCCTGCTGGAGAGCCGCAACAGCGACCTCTCTGCCGAAGAGAAGGCCAACGTGGTCAACGCAATCGCCATGGGCGCGGTCAAGTATGCGGATCTCTCCAAGAACCGCACTACCGACTACATCTTCGACTGGGATCTGATGCTCTCCTTTGAAGGCAACACCGCCCCTTACCTGCAGTATGCCTACACCCGTATCCAGTCCATCTTCCGCAAGGCTGGCGTCGATGCCGCTACCCTGACCGGCAATGTGACCCTGAACGAAGAGGCCGAAGAGGTGCTGGCCCAGAAGCTGATCCAGTTCTCCGACGCGGTCAATGGCGTGGCCGACAAAGGCATGCCGCACCTGCTCTGTACCTACCTGTACGAGTTGTCCGGCAACTTCATGACCTTCTATGAAGCCTGCCCGATCAACAAGGATGGCGTGGACGAGGCAACCCGTCAGAGCCGTCTGCTGCTGTGCGCCGCCACCGCCAAGGTGCTGAAACTGGGCCTCGGCGTACTGGGCATCCATACCCTGGAGCGCATGTAATAGATGGCAACCCGGGATTATGTCGGCAGCCGCCCACGACGTCGGGCGGGTGGTCGAAACAGCAAGAAAGCGGCCCCTCGCCGCTTTCCTGTTATTCCAGTGCTGCTGGTCGTGGCACTGCTGGCAGGCTTTGGTGGCTTCCTTTACATGATCAATGGCAAGGGCAGCGACGCCCCCACCATCGAAGAGCAGGTAAAGGCCAACAAGCCAAAACCACAGAACAACGGGTTGCCACAGGAGAAGTGGAGCTACATCGAACGGCTTGAGAACAAGCAGGTCGATGTTATCGAGCCACCGCCCCAGCCGGGCGTGCTGCCACCGCCCCCCGCCGATACTCTGACCCTGCAGCCGGAAAAGCTGCCGCAACCGGTACCGACCGACATTCCCCAACCGGGGACGCCCATCGGCCAGTCCAAACCCTATCAGACCAATCCGGCGACCACGCCTGACAACGGTGCGCCCGTTGCCAGCGCTCGGGAACAGGTGATCGATCGCCAGGCCGAACGGGAGCGAATGGAGCGGGAGATCCGTGCCGAGCTGGAGCGGGAGCAGGCCGAAGCGGCCAAGGCCAAAGCGGCTAACCCGCCAGCCCAGACCGCAGCCGCCGACAGCGGTCGCTATATGATGCAGTGCGCGGCTCTGCGCTCGCAGGATTCCGCAGAGTCGCTCAAGGCACGTATCGCCTTCACCGCCGGTCTCTCTTCCAGCCTGCAGGTGGTCAACACAGCCAACGGTACCGTCTACAAGGTGATGGTGGGCCCCTTCAACGGCAAGGCGGCCGCCGACGCGGCCAACGGCAAGCTGCAGAGCTCCGGCATCAGCGGCTGCATTGCCAAGAAGGGTTAGCATACTGTCAGGCTGAACCAGCAGAGAACCAGAACATGACAAATTCGAAACAGCCACCAAATGGCCTTCCGGTTTACCGCTTGATTACTGGGCCTGATGACGCGACATTTTGTTTTCGTGTCAGCGAGGCACTAGCTCAAGGCTACACGCTGTATGGTTCTCCCTCGGCGACGTTCAATGGCCAAACTGTGATCGTGTGCCAAGCGGTAGTCTGGTCTGAAACAACATAATGCGGACAGTGTGCAGCAGGGCCGGGTGGCAACACCCGGCCCTGTTCTTTTGGTGTCACTCGCACCCACGCTCTTTATTACCCCGTTTATCCCGACCAAAGGCAGGGTTGAAAAGCCCGTTTGCCATCCCCATCTTTCTTGCCATGCACAGTCAGGCCGTCATTCGGCTCAAGCGAGGTAAGTAAAGTGACTACCATAGTTTCAGTTCGCCGCAACGGTCAGGTCGTCATCGGTGGCGATGGCCAGGTCTCTCTTGGCAACACCGTCATGAAGGGCAACGCCCGCAAGGTTCATCGTCTCTATAACGGCAAGGTGCTGGCCGGTTTCGCTGGCGGTACCGCCGACGCCTTCACCCTGCTCGAGCGTTTCGAAGCAAAACTGCAGGCCCATCAGGGTAATCTGGAGCGCGCCGCCGTGGCGCTGGCCAAAGATTGGCGCACCGATCGCGCTCTGCGCCGCCTCGAAGCACTGCTGGCCGTGGCCGACGAACACAAATCCTTCATCATCACCGGCAACGGTGACGTGGTGCAGCCGGAGCACGATCTCATCGCCATCGGCAGCGGCGGCAACTTTGCCCAGTCCGCCGCCATCGCCCTGCTGGAAAACACCGAGCTGGATGCCAGGACCATTGTCGAGAAGTCCCTCAAGATTGCGGGCGACATCTGCGTCTTCACCAACGGCAACCACACCATCGAAGTGCTGGACTACGCCGCCAAATAAGGCCACCAGCCAAACCCAATTTCCCAAGGGGTGGGCACTGCCCGCCCCGGATACAGGAACACCATCATGTCCGAGATGACCCCGAGAGAAATCGTCCACGAGCTGGATCGTCACATCATTGGTCAGGCCGATGCCAAGCGCGCCGTTGCCGTTGCCCTGCGCAACCGCTGGCGCCGGATGCAGCTCAACGAAGAGATGCGCCATGAAGTGACCCCGAAAAACATCCTGATGATCGGCCCGACCGGTGTCGGCAAGACCGAGATCGCCCGTCGTCTGGCCAAGCTGGCCAACGCCCCCTTCATCAAGGTGGAAGCGACCAAGTTCACCGAAGTGGGCTATGTCGGCAAGGAAGTGGACAGCATCATCCGCGATCTGACCGATGCCGCCATCAAGCTGGTGCGCGAAACCGAGATGGAGAAGATGAAATACCGCGCCGAAGAAGCCGCCGAAGAGCGCATCCTCGACGCCCTGCTGCCCAACCCGCGCAACACCTGGGGTGAGGAAGAGAAAGCCGACAACTCCAACACCCGCCAGATCTTCCGCAAGAAACTGCGGGAAGGTCAGCTGGATGACAAGGAGATCGAGCTGGAGCTCTCCGCCTCCCCGATGGGCGTCGAAATCATGACCCCGCCGGGCATGGAAGAGATGGCCAACCAGCTGCAGGGGCTGTTCCAGAACCTGGGCCAGAACCAGAAGAAGAAGCGCAAGATCAAGGTCAAAGAGGCCATGAAGGCGCTGATCGAAGAGGAAGCGGCCCGTCTGGTCAATCCTGAAGAGCTGAAGCAGAAAGCCATCGCCGCTGTCGAGAACAACGGCATCGTCTTCCTCGACGAGATCGACAAGATCTGCAAGCGCGGCGAGAGCTCGGGCCCCGATGTCTCCCGTGAAGGGGTTCAGCGCGACCTGCTGCCGCTGGTCGAGGGCTGCACCGTCAACACCAAGCACGGCATGGTCAAGACCGACCATATCCTGTTTGTCGCCTCCGGCGCTTTCCAGATCGCCAAGCCGTCAGATCTGATCCCAGAGCTGCAGGGCCGTCTGCCGATCCGCGTCGAGCTGACCGCCCTGACCACAGATGACTTCGAGCGTATCCTGACCGAACCGAACGCCTCGCTGACCGATCAGTACAAGGCGCTGATGGCCACCGAAGGGGTCAACATCGAGTTCACCAAGGATGGCATCCGCCGTCTGGCCGAAGCGGCCTGGCAGGTCAACGAGCGTACCGAGAACATCGGTGCCCGTCGTCTGCACACCGTGATGGAGCGCCTGATGGAAGATATCTCCTATGACGCCTCCGAGAAGTCCGGCGAGACCTTTGTCATCGACACCGACTACGTCAACGCCCACCTCGGCAAGCTGATTGAAGACGAGGATCTGAGCCGCTTTATTCTGTAAGCGCAGTTCTGTTTGTAAAAAAACGCCTCCAGAAATGGGGGCGTTTTGCATTTTAATGCCCCTAACCATCCTCTCCAGCCATTGACGGGACTGTCAACTAAGGCACTGATATTATTTATATTCCTCTTTAATGGAGCATGCCAATGACTGAACGTGAACCTGATATTGTGACAGTAAATGGTCGTCAGATTGATTTCATTGAGATCCATGAGGACGGCCCCCTTGTGCCACTTATTTTGAGCAGATCACAGGGTGGCGGAGTAATCCAACTCGGAGGCACAGGACAAAAAATTCGCCTGAGCATCAATCCAGGCAGCAGTGATTGGCAATGGCTTGACTCAATATCTCGGCAAAGAAGATACAGCTTGGATTTTGAATCTGCTTGCATCGCTACATTAAGAAAAAAGATCGGTAAACGTGGCTCTATTGTCGGCAATACCCACGACACTTGGTATCTCGAGTTTACTGACTGGGACACCAGCCAATAAGCGACATCATGGACGCCTCCCTGTGTGGAGGCGTCCTTTTTCATCTCCGCTGAAATTTGCTCAAAAAAAGATCTATCAACTTCTGCGTGATTGATTTATACATGCGTATAAATCAGATCAAAATCTGTGCAGCAGGAACCAGAAAGATGAATCCAACCCGGCAGAAACTGCTTGATACCGGCCTCGCCATCGCCACCGAAAAGGGGCTGCGTGGCCTGACGGTACGCGAACTGGCGGCAGCGGCCGAGGTGAACCTCGGCTCTTTCGTCTACCACTTCGGCAACCGCGACGCCTTTATCGACGAGCTGGTGGAGCTCTGGTACGCCCCCCTCTATGACGAGCTCAAGGCGGTGGCAGCCAAGGGCTCCTACCCCTCCGCCATCGCCATGTTCGAGGCGACCATGGAGGCGCTGATCGGGCTGGTGGCGCGCCAGCGCGGCTTTATCAACCACCTGTTTGGCGATGCGCTGGCGGGTGAAGGGGCGGCCCAACGCTTTCTGCTCAGCCTGCCACGCCGTCATCCCCTGCTGCTGATCGAACAGGTACGGATGGCACAGGCGGAAGGGTCGCTGGTCGCGGGTCACCCGCTCCAGCTGATGATCTTCATCATGGGGTCGGTCGGCCTGCCACTGGTGATCGCCGGCAGCGGTCGTCAGCTCGGCTGGCTGCCCGAACAGGCCGGCCCCTTTCTCAGCCAGATAGACAGCCCCGAGGCCGCCAGACAGCGGCTGGTATGGGCCCTACGCGGCCTGCGCCCCACCGACATGAAGGAAGGAGAAGCGGCATGAAACAACGCATCGCGATGGTAGCTCTGCTGCTGGCGGTTCCCAGTGGTTACCTCTGGTTACAGCGCCATCCTCAAGGAGAAGCGGTATGAAGCAACGCATTGCCATCGCAGCCCTGCTGCTAACCGTTATCGGTGGCTATCTCTGGTGGCAGGGGCGCCCGGCTGACGGCTCCATCCTCTACGGCAACGTCGATATTCGCGACGTCAATCTGGCCTTTCGGGTCGGCGGCCGCGTCGATCAGATACTGGTCGATGAGGGGGATAGGGTAAAAGCCGGTCAACTGCTGGCACGCCTCGATCCGGTTCCCCTCACCCACAGCCGCGACAGCGCCCGCGCCAATCTGGCCGCGCTCACTGCCGCCAACACCTTGATCCACAAAGGCTATCGCAGCGAAGAGACCGACCGCGCCCGGGCCGCACTGGCCGCCGCCGAAGCCGCTGCACTGGAAGCCGACCAGCAGTGGCGCCGCCAGAGCGCATTGGCCGCCACCGGCGCCATCTCCCGCGGTCAGCTCGATACCGCCCGCTCCCAGCGGGATCAGACTCAGGCGCAGGTACGCTCGGCACGCGAACAGCTCGCCCAGCTCGAAACCGGCTACCGCCCGGAAGAGATTGCCCAGTCCGATGCCCAGCTGGAAGGGGCCAAAGCGGCGCTCGCCAGTGCCGAGCTGGCGCTGGCGGATGCCAGCCTGACCGCCCCCAGCGACGGCATCATCATCAGCCGCGCCATCGAGAACGGCAGCATGGTGCAGAGCGGAGCGACCGCCTTCAACCTCTCCCTGACCGCGCCGGTCTGGGTGCGCGCCTATGTGGAGGAGCCCTGGCTCGGCCACTTCCCGAGCGGCGCCAAGGTGACCCTCACCACCGACTCGCGGCCGGACAAGCCCTATCACGGAGTAGTGGGATTTGTCTCGCCCACCGCCGAGTTCACCCCGAAATCGGTGGAGACGCCGGACCTGCGCACTCACCTCGTCTACCGGCTGCGCATCGTGGTGCAGGATCCCGACCCGGCCCTGCGCCAAGGGATGCCGGTCACCGTCAGGCTGGCCCCATGAGCTGCGCCATCTCCCTTGAGGGGCTCACCAAACGCTTTGGTGAGCGGGTCGCCCTCAACGCCATCTCGGCCACCATTCCGGCTGGCGGCATCACCGGACTGGTCGGCCCCGACGGCGCGGGCAAGAGCACTTTGCTGCGCCTGCTGGCCGGTCTGCTGATCCCCGAAGCGGGCACCATCCGGGTGCTGGGGCTGGATCCGGTGAGCGAGGGGGATCGGCTGCGCCAGCGCCTCGGCTACATGCCCCAGCAGTTCGGCCTCTACGAGGATCTCAGCGTGCTGGAGAACCTCACCCTCTACGCTGACTTGCGCGGCGTACTGGAGCCCGAACGCACGCCCACCTTTGCGCGGCTGCTCGCCTTTACCGATCTTGCCCGCTTCACCGCAAGGCCGGCAGGCAAGCTCTCTGGCGGAATGAAGCAGAAGCTCGGGCTGGCCTGCGCCCTGCTCGGCACCCCGGATGTGCTGCTGCTCGACGAACCGGGGGTCGGGGTCGATCCCATCTCCCGCCGCGCCCTCTGGCAGATGGTGCGGGAGCTGGCCAAGGGGGGGATGACGGTGCTCTGGAGTACCGCCTATCTCGATGAGGCGGAGCTGTGCGACCACGTGCTGCTGATGGCGGATGGCGAGGTGCGCACCAGCGGCACGCCGGCCGATCTGATGGGGGCCATGGCCAGCCGCTGCTGGCTGCTGGAGGCGGGGCAGCTGGATGGCCGCGAGCGGCGCGCCCTGTTGCGCCGGGCACTGGCCCACCCAGCAGTGATGGACGGCGCGGTGGCGGGGGAGCGGGTTCGCCTGCTGCTGCACCCGGACATGACGCCCCCGCCGCTGGCGGAGCTGCATCTCGCCAACGGCGCCTTTCAACCAGCCCAGCCTCGGCTGGAGGATGCCTTTATCGACCTGCTCGGCGGCGGCCCCGGCGGGGAGTCGAGTCTGGCAGCCGGGATGCGCGAAGCCGAACTGCCGCAGGGGGTCTCCCCCGAGGCGGTGATCGAGGCGCGCCACCTCACCAAGCGCTTCGGCGATTTTGCCGCCACCGATGACGTCAGCTTTGCGGTGCGCCGCGGCGAGATCTTCGGCCTGCTCGGCCCCAACGGGGCGGGCAAGTCCACCACCTTCAAGATGGAGTGCGGCCTGCTGCGCCCGAGCGAGGGGCAAGCGCTGGTGACCGGCATCGATCTGGCTCACAGCCCCTCGGCGGCACGCCAGCGCCTCGGCTACATGGCGCAGAAGTTCTCCCTCTACAAGCAGCTCACCGTGGCGCAGAACCTCTCCTTCTTCGCCGGTATCTACGGCCTGTTCGGCCGCCACCAGCAGACGCGGATCGACGCCATGGTGACTGCCTTTGCCCTCGCCCCCTGGCTCGATCAGAAGGCGGAATCCCTGCCGCTCGGCCTGCGCCAGCGCTTGTCGCTGGCCTGCGCCCTGCTGCACGAGCCGCCGCTGCTGTTTCTCGACGAGCCCACCTCCGGGGTCGATCCGGTGACCCGGCGCGAGTTCTGGTCGCACATCAACGCGCTGGCCGACCACGGCGTCACCGTGCTGGTCACCACCCACTTTATGGATGAGGCGGAGTATTGCGACCGCATCGCCCTCATCTATCGCGGCAAGCTGCTGGCACTCGGCACCCCGGACGATCTCAAGGGGCTGGCCGCCAAAGAGGCGGCGACCTCTTTGCCAACCGGCTCCTTGCCGACCTGTTCTTTGCCAACAATGGAAGAGGCCTTTATCACCCTGGTCGAGCGGGCCAGTGAGGAGGACGCATGAGCATCAACCGTCGGCGACTGCTGGCCCTCTGCCGCAAGGAGACGCTGCAAATCGTCCGTGACCCGAGCAGCATCCTCATCGCCTTCATCATGCCGGTGGTACTGCTGGTGGTAATGGGTTACGCCATCAATCTGGATGTGGACCATCTGCGCCTCGGCATCTGGCGTACCGATAGCGGCGCCCCGGCGGTGAGGCTGGAGCAGGCCCTGCGCGGCTCTACCGCACTGGAGATCCACAGCGGCCCGAGCAAGGAGTCCCTGCTCGCCAGTCTGGCCCGCGGCGAGATCCGCGGCCTGCTGGTGATCGATGACGGCTTCTCCCGCTCGCTGGCCGGTCAGGGCAATGGCACGCCGCAGGCACTGCTGCTGACCGATGGCTCCGAGCCCAACACCGCCAACTTCGTCACCAACTATGTGCAGGGGATCTGGCAGGGGTGGCTCGCTGGCGAGGGGGTCGTCATGCCGGTGTCGATAGAGAGCCGCGCCTGGTTCAACCCGGCGCTGGTGAGCCGCAACTTTCTGGTGCCGGGCTCCATTGCGGTGGTGATGACCATCATAGGGGCCCTGCTCACCTCGCTGGTGGTGGCGCGGGAGTGGGAGCGCGGCACCATGGAGGCGCTGCTCGCCACCCCGGTCACCAAGGGGGAGCTGCTGCTCTCCAAGCTGCTGCCCTACTATGGCCTTGGCATCATCGCCATGCTGCTCTGCCTGCTCTTCTCGGTGGCGGTGATGGGCGTGCCGTGGCGCGGCTCCCTGCTGCTGCTCTTTCTGGTCACCAGCGTCTTTCTCGGCAGCGCCCTCGGGCTCGGCCTGTTCCTCTCCACCGTGATGCGCAGCCAGTTCAATGCCGCACAGGCGGCGCTGATCGCTGCGTTTCTGCCCGCGGTGATGCTGTCGGGCTTCGTGTTCGAGATCGCCAGCATGCCACCGCTGCTGCGGGCCATCACCCACCTCATTCCGGCCCGCTACTTCGCCAGCTCGCTGCAGACTCTCTATCAGGCGGGTAGCGTCTTCTCGATCCTGCTGGTCAACGGTTTCTGTCTGCTGCTGCTGGCCGGTTTCTGGCTGGCCCTGACCGCCCGCAAGACGCGGCGCACTCTGGAGTAACTCATGCTGATCCGACTCTGGTGGCTGATCCGAAAAGAGCTGCAGGCCCTGATGGGCAATACTCAGGGGCGCTTTCTGCTCATCATGCCGGTGCTGCTGCAGACCGCCCTCTTCCCGTTCGCCGCCACTCTGGAGGTGACCGGCAACACGCTGGCCATCTACAACCAGGATGGCGGAGCCCAGAGCCGCGAGCTGCTGGAGCGCCTCACCCATATGCCCGCCTTTACCACCATCATCCCGGTGCAGGGCGAGGCGGGCATGACCGAGGCCATCACCGGGCAGCAGGCACTGCTCGGGCTGATTATTCCGGGGGATTTCTCACGCCGGCTGGCACGGGGCGAACAGGCCAAGGTACAGCTGATCATCGACGGACGCCGCTCCAACGGTGGTCAGGTGGCGGCTGGCTACATCAGTCAGGTGATCGCCCGCTGGCAAAGTGAGGGCAAGGGGCAACCCGAGCTGGCGGTACGCAACCTCTACAACCCCAACGTCGAGTTCCACTGGCATATCCTGCCAGCGCTGGTGGCCATCATCACCACCACTGGCTGCCTGATTGTCACCGCCCTCTCGGTCGCGCGGGAGCGGGAAGAGGGCACCTTCGATCAGCTGCTGGTCTCCCCCCTCACCGCGGGCTGGATCATGGCGGGCAAGGCGGTGCCCGGCATCATGGTGGCGGTGGGGCAAGGGTGCATAGTCGCGCTGGCCGCCCGTTTTGTCTTTCACCTCCCCTTTGCCGGCAGCCTCAGCCTGCTGATGGCGGGCATGGTCTGCTACGGGCTGGCACTGGCCGGGATCGGGCTCTTCATCTCGTCGTTCTGCTCGACCCAGCAGCAGGCCTTTCTCGGGGTCTTCTCCTTCACCGTCCCGGCGGTGATCCTCTCGGGCTACATCTCGCCGGTGGAGAACATGCCGCAGGTGTTCCAGTGGCTGGCGGCCATCGACCCCCTCACCCACTTCATCGTGCTGCTCAAGGGGGTCTTCCTCAAGGGGTTTGACTGGTCGGCCGCCTGGCCCCTGCTCTGGCCGCTGCTCGCCATCGCCGGCGTCACCCTGTCGCTAGCGCTCGCCATGTTCCGCCGCCATATCGCCTGACGCGCCACCTTGTTCAGCTGATGCCGGTCTCGCCCAGTGCGAGGCCGGCCATTTTCCGCCAGAAGTTTTCACTCCCCGGCCGTGGGTAAACCGGGCTTTCCCTCCACCATCCCTCACTCCAAGCCAGCGCAGAAATCATCAACTGGTATACCTATTTTTGTATATCTTTGAATTTTATCGAATTACCCCTGACGAGATATATAAATAGACACTTGATTTGCATCAATTGCCCGCCCCGACTGACTGGGTAGCCTAGCCCCAGAATGATGTTTTATTACTCCAAACTAGAGGCAATCATGAGCAAAGTCAGACTGGTCGTTGTGGGTAACGGCATGGTGGGGCACCGCTTCATCGAAGAGTTGATCGAGCGGGCCGACCCGGGCCGCTACGAGATCACCGTCTTCGGTGCAGAACCCCGTCCCGCCTACGATCGCGTCCATCTCTCCTCCTACTTCTCCCATCACACCAGCGAAGATCTCTCCCTCGTCAAACCCGGCTTCTACGACAAGCACGGCATCCGCCTGCTGCTCGGCGAAGCGGTGAAAAAAATCGACAGGGCCAACCGCGAAGTGCACTCCAACAAGGGCACTGTGGTCGGGTACGACAAGCTGGTGCTGGCCACCGGCTCCTACCCCTGGGTGCCGCCCATTGCGGGCAGTCAGCACCACGAGTGCTTCGTCTATCGCACCATCGAGGATCTGAAAGCCATCCGCAGCGCCGCCAAAAGCGGCAAGAGCGGGGTGGTGATCGGGGGCGGCCTGCTTGGCCTCGAAGCCGCCGGCGCCCTCAAGGCGCTGGGTCTCGAGACCCATGTGGTGGAGTTTGCTCCAGTGCTGATGGCCGAGCAGCTCGACGGTCAGGGCGGCCAGCTACTGCGCCGCAAGATTGAATCCATGGGTGTGCAGGTACACACCAGCAAGAGCACCAGCGAGATCCTGATGCATGGCGGCGAGCAGGCGAAACACCTCCTCGCTTTCGCCGACGGCAGCCAACTGGAAGTGGACGTGGTGGTCTTCTCCACCGGCATTCGTCCGCAAGATACCCTTGGCCGTTACGGTGATCTCGCCATCGCCGAGCGCGGCGGCATCGTCATCGATGATCACTGCCTCACCTCCGACCCCGACATCTACGCCATAGGCGAGTGCGCCGCCTGGCAGGGGCGCTTCTTCGGGCTGGTAGCGCCGGGCTACAAGATGGCCCAGATCACCGTCGACCATCTGCTCGGCGGCGACAGCCGCTTCGAAGGGGCAGACATGAGCGCCAAGCTCAAGCTGCTCGGCGTCTCCGTCGGCTCCATCGGTGATGCCCACGGCCGCACCCCGGGCAGCCACAGCTATGTGTTTCAGGACGATCAGGCCGGCGTCTACAAGAAGATCGTGGTGAGCGAAGACAACAGCCGATTGCTCGGCGCCGTGCTGGTGGGTGACGTGGAGGATTACGGCAACCTGCTGCAGATGATGCTCAACGCCCTGCCGCTACCGAGCCACCCGGACACCCTGATCCTGCCCGCCTACGCCGGTGCCAAGCCGACGCTGGGGGTGGATGCCCTGCCGGAGAGCGCCCAGATCTGCTCCTGCTTCGACGTCTCCAAGGGTGACATCGCCCAGGCCGTCGCCGAGGGTCACACCACCCTGGCCGCCATCAAGCAGCACACCAAGGCCGGTACCGGCTGTGGCGGCTGTGTGCCGCTCATCAGCCAGGTGCTCAACGCCGAGCTGGTGAAGCAGGGCATCGAGGTCAACAACCACCTCTGCGCCCACTTCCCCCACTCCCGTCAGGAGCTGTTCCATCTGGTCAAGGTGGAGGGGATCAAGAGCTTCGACGAGCTGCTGGCCAAGCACGGCCAAGGCTATGGCTGCGAGGTGTGCAAACCGACCGTCGGCTCCATTCTCGCCTCCTGTTGGAACGAGCATGTGCTGAGCCCGCGCAATATCCCGCTGCAGGACACCAACGACATCTTCCTCGGCAACATGCAGAAGGACGGCAGCTACTCCGTCATCCCGCGCATGGCCGGTGGCGAAGTGACTCCGGAAGGGCTGCTGGCGGTGGCCGAAGTGGCCCGCGACTACAAGCTCTACACCAAGATCACCGGCGCCCAGCGCATCGGTCTGTTCGGGGCCCAGAAGGATGATCTGCCCGCCATCTGGCGCAAGCTGCTGGCTGCCGGATTCGAGACCGGTCAGGCCTACGCCAAGGCGCTGCGCATGGCCAAGACCTGTGTCGGCAGCACCTGGTGCCGCTTCGGCGTGCAGGACAGCGTCGGCCTCGGGGTCTTCCTCGAGAACCGCTACAAGGGGATTCGCACCCCGCACAAGATGAAGTTCGGCGTCTCCGGCTGTACCCGCGAATGTGCGGAAGCCCAGGGCAAGGACGTTGGCATCATCGCCACCGACGCGGGCTGGAACCTCTATGTGGGCGGCAACGGCGGCATGAAGCCGCGCCACGCCGACCTGCTGGCGTCTGACCTCGACCGCGAGACCCTCATCAAGCTGATCGACCGCTTTATGATGTTCTACGTCACCAGCGCCGACAAACTGCAGCGCACCTCAGTCTGGCTCGGCAATCTGGAAGGGGGCGTCGACTACCTGCGCGAGGTGATCGTCGACGACAAGCTGGGGCTGGCCGAGACGCTGGAGCGCGATATCCAGACCCTCATCGACAGCTACGAGTGCGAATGGTCGCGCACCCTCAATGAAGAGGAGGCGCTCAAGCGCTTCAGCCACTTCATCAACAGCGACAAGCGCGATCCGGACGTCCAGTTCGTCGCCGAGCGCGACCAGCACCGACCGGCGACCCCGGCCGAGCGCATCCCCGTCTACCAGATCGAGGTGGAAACCAAATGATGAAACTTGCCTGCCAACTCAACGACATCCTGCCGGGAACCGGCGTCTGTGCACTCATTGAAGGTCGCCAGATCGCCCTGTTCCGCCCGAGCGCGGCGGCCGAGGTGTTCGCCATCGACAACCGGGATCCCTTCTTCGCCGCCAACGTGCTGTCGCGGGGCCTGATCTGCGAACACGACGGCGAACTCTGGGTGGCCAGCCCGCTCAAGAAGCAGCGCTTTCGTCTGAGCGATGGCCACTGTTTCGACAACCCCGCCATGTCTGTTCAAAGCTACCCCGTTGAAGTGCGCGACCAGCAGGTTTGGGTCGCCGTCTAACGCGGATTTCACTCTCTTTCGGGCTGCCAGAGGGCAGCCCTTTCAAGGACTCACAAGATGTACACGGAAACCATCAACAAGTGCGCCGCCAACGCGGCCCGCATCAACCGCTTCGAGCGCAGCGACAAGCTCGGCTTCTGGCTAAGCTCCGCCATGGCGGGGGCCTATGTGGGCCTCGGAATCATCCTTATCTTCACCCTCGGCAATCTGGTGGATCCCGCCATCCGGCCGCTGGTGATGGGGGCCACCTTCGGCATCGCCCTGACGCTGGTGATCATCGCCGGTTCCGAGCTGTTTACCGGCCACACCATGTTCCTCACCTTCGGGGTGAAGACGGGCAAGATCACCATGGCCGACCTGCTGCGCATCCTGCCGCAGACCTGGGCGGGCAACCTGATTGGCTCCATCGTGGTGGCGCTCATCTACTCCTACGGCGGCAGCCTGCTGCCGGATGCGGGCAGTCTGGCCCACAAGGTGGCGCTGGCCAAGACCCAGGCACCGGCGCTGACCCTGTTTATGAAGGGGATCCTCTGCAACTGGCTGGTCTGCCTCGCCATCTGGATGGCGCTGCGCACCGAAGGGGCCGCCCGCTTCATCGCCATCTGGTGGTGCCTGCTGGCCTTTATCGCCTCCGGCTATGAGCACTCCATCGCCAACATGACCCTGTTTGCCCTCTCCTGGTTTGGTGCCCACTCGGATGCCTACACCCTGGGCGGCATCGGCCACAACCTGCTGTGGGTGACCCTGGGTAACACAGTCTCCGGCGTCCTCTTTATGGGCCTCGGCTACTGGTATGCCACCCCGAAAGCAGAGCGCCCGGTCGCGGTACACGAGACCACCAGCACCGCTAACCAGACACAAACCGCCTGATCCGGAGGCCCCATGGACTACTTGCCCATCTTTTGCCGACTCGACAACAAACCCGTGCTGCTGGTCGGCGGCGGCGAGGTGGCGGAGCGCAAGGCGCGCCTGCTGCTGGATGCCGGTGCCCAGCTCACAGTAGTCGCCCCCGAGCTCGACCCCGAGCTGGCGGAACTGGCTGCCAATGGCAACATCGAGTGGCTGGCCGGTGAATTTGTGCCGGAACAACTGGCGGGCAAGTGGTTGGTGGTGGCCGCTACCGATCGGCGCGAGGTGAATGCACTGGTCTACCAGAGCGCCAATCAGGCGCGGATCTTTGCCAACGTGGTGGATGACCCGAAGCGCTCCAGCTTCATCATGCCGTCGATCATCGACCGCTCGCCGCTGATGGTGGCCATCTCCTCCGGCGGCAAGGCGCCTGTGCTGGCCCGCTTGCTGCGGGAAAAACTGGAAGCCCTGCTGCCGCAGCATCTGGGGGCCGTGGCGACCTTCGCCGGCAGCCTGCGGGAGCGGGTCAAGGCCCGCTTCGCCAGCATGGGAGAGCGGCGCCGCTTCTGGGAGCGGCTGCTCGGGGCGGATCGGCTCGGGCAGGCGCTGGCGCGGGGTGATTGCGCCTCTGCCCACCAGCTGGCCGACAGCCTGTTTGCCGATGAAAGCCAGACCGGAGGCGAGGTGGTGCTGGTGGGAGCGGGCCCCGGCGATCCGGGTCTGCTCACCCTGCACGCCCTGCGCCAGATGCAGCAGGCCGACGTGGTGGTCTATGACCGGCTGGTCTCTGACGAAGTGATGGCGCTGGTGCGCCGGGATGCCAAGCGCATCTTCGTCGGCAAGCAGGCAGGCAACCACTGCGTGCCGCAGGAGGGGATCAACCAGCTCTTGCTGGAGGAGGCGAAGAAGGGGCAACGGGTGGTGCGGCTGAAGGGGGGCGATCCCTTTATCTTCGGCCGCGGCGGCGAGGAGCTGGAGACGCTGGTCGGCAGCGGCATCGGCTTTCAGGTGGTGCCGGGGATCACTGCGGCCAGCGGCTGCGCCGCCTACGCCGGCATTCCGCTGACCCACCGCGACCACGCCCAGAGCGTGCGCTTCGTCACTGCTCACTGCAAGGGGGGCGCCCGGGATCTCGACTGGCCGCTGCTGGCCAAAGACAAACAGACTCTGGTGTTCTACATGGGGCTCTCATCCTGCGCCACCATCCGCGAGCAGCTGCTGGCCCACGGCAAGGCGGGCAACACCCCGGTGGCGCTGATCGAGCGCGGCACCCAGCCCTGCCAGCGGGTCATTCGCGGCACTCTCGATGAGCTACCCGCGCTGGCGGTGGGGGTTGAGAGTCCGGCGCTCATCATGGTGGGATCCGTGGTGACCCTTGCCGACCGGCTCGCCTGGTTTGGCGAGGCACCGCAGGTTCAGCAAGCCCTCGCCTGAAGGATCCTCGGCAAACGATCATGAGGCCACCAGCAGGTGGCCTCACTTTTACCCCCCTCTTCTCCCATCACGGTCATAACCTGTTGTTTTAAGTCTGGTATCCTATGGGCATTGAGCCCTTGGCTACCATCTCAGGAATTCATCCCATGTCTCTTCCCATCAAGAACAGCGCCCGGCAGCGCGCGGATGACAGATCCCGCATTCTCACCCTGCTGCTGCGCGATGATGCCCTCACCGACAGCCTGCTCGACCCGCAGGTGGTGCAGGATGCCGAGCAGCGCGATCAGACCAGCGAACTCACTGCGCTGGTCAACGGGTTGCCCGCCGCCGACGTCGCCGATGCGCTGGAGTCGCTGCCGCCTGATGAACGTCATGCCCTGTGGGCACTGGTGGAGGAGGAGAAGCGCGGCCAGATCCTGGTCGAAGCGTCGGAGACGGTATGGGACAGCCTCATCAGCGGGATGAGCGACAAGGAGCTGCTGCACGCCCTGCGCACCCTGGATATCGACGACCAGATCTATCTGGGCCAGTACCTGCCCCGCAACCTGATGGGGCGGCTGCTCACCTATATGGCCCCCGAAGAGCGGGATCGGGTGCGGGAGGTGATCCGCTACGGCAAGCACACCGTCGGCGCCATGATGGACTTCGAGATCATCACCATCCGCCCCGAGGTGACGCTCGCCACGGTGCAGCGCTATCTGCGCCTGCGCGGCAAGATCCCCGCCAACACCGACAAGCTGTTCGTCATCGATCGGCGCAACCACCTGCTGGGGGAGCTGGCCCTCACCACTGTCCTGCTGCACAAGCCCGCCATCCTGGTGAGCGACGTGATGGAGCGGGATCCGGTCACCTTCGATCCGGAGGATAACGACGAAGCGGCCGCCCGCACCTTCGAGCGGGATGACCTGCTCTCCGCCGCCGTGGTGGATGGCAAGGGCAAGCTGATGGGCCGCCTCACCGTCGAAGAGGTGGTGGATCTGGTCTATGAGGAGAGTGACACCGACCTGCGCCGGATGGGGGGTATCAGCGAGGATGAAGACGTATTCGCGCCCGTCTCCAAGGCGGTCAAGACCCGCTGGGCCTGGCTTGCCATCAACCTCTGCACCGCCTTTGTCGCCTCGCGGGTGATCGGCCTGTTCGAGCACACCATCTCCCAACTGGTGGCACTGGCGGCCCTGATGCCCATCGTCGCCGGGATCGGCGGCAACACCGGTAACCAGACCATCACCATGATAGTGCGGGCGCTGGCGCTGCAGCACATTCAGGCAGGCAACCTCTCCTTCCTGCTGCTGCGGGAACTTGGCGTCGCCTTTATCAACGGGCTGGTGTGGGGCGGCACCATGGGCATCGCCACCTATCTGCTCTATCAGGATGCGGCGCTCGGCGCCGTGATGACCCTGGCCATGATGCTCAACCTGCTGGTGGCCGCCCTGATGGGGGTCATCATCCCCATGACCATGACCCGCCTCGGCCGCGACCCGGCAGTCGGTGCCAGCGTGATGATCACCGCCATCACCGACACAGGCGGCTTCTTTATCTTCCTCGGGCTGGCGACCCTGTTCCTGCTGTAAACCGTGCGTTGAAAACAACAAGGGAGCCACTGGCTCCCTTGTTGTTTCAGGCGTGTTTGCCCGCCCCTGCCGTTGGGCTGCTTACCGCTTGTCAGCGGTGATCAGCAGGCCATTGGTGTCGGGGAAGCCGATGACCAGCGCCTCTTTTTTGGCATCCGTGGTATAGGTGGTGACATAGGCGACGCTGTTATCCATCGCCCGGGCCAGAGCGGCATTCCAGAGGTTTTCGATCGGCGTGGCGGCAGCGGATTGCTTGAAGTTGCACTTGCCAAATCCGGTCATGGTCAGCTTGCTCAACCCGGCAGTGGCACTCCCCTCGCCCACCAGCGTACAACCTGCCGCCGGAAACTCGATCGCTACCGTCAGCTTGCCGCCGTTGTTGGTGGTATCCACCTTGCCCACCATGTCGCTGCTGAAGCCATCGCTGTCCGTGGCACCCCAGCTGGCCGTGGTCACCGCTTTGGTGGTCAGGGCCGTCACCGCCACATGACCGCTGAAACCGGAATAGATGGGGGAGTTGTCGGAGAACTTGGTGCCGGTCCGGGTGAAATCAAAAACCCAGCGCTTGATCTCCTTGCCCTGCAGATCGATGACCGGCTGATCCTGGAAGGTGATGAGGTTGTGGTCGTTGGTCACCGAGCTGAGCGCCGTGCTGGTGCCGAGCCGCTCGCTGTTGCGGATCAACTGCACCGGGTAGATCCCGTCTTTGTCGGCTTTCTGGTCAGCCTGACCCAGCCACTGGCTGTTGGTCTCGACCTTGCCCACCTGATGATCCACCCAGACACCCCAGTACTGCACGGTTTCACCCTTCGGGTAGACCAGCGCCAGACCATCCAGATCCTTGATCATGCGCGGCGTCGCCTTGTCACCGTCGCGGCTCATCAGATTCGCTTGGTAAAGACCCGCCTCCGGCAGAGCCAGAGGCACCCGCTTGGCGATGCTGTTGGCAGCTTTTTCGCTGTCACAGGCAGACAGGGCCGCAGCGCAGGCGATGGCCAGCAGCGCTTTGTTGTGCATTTTCATGAAGTTTTATTCCTTGCTGTCGCTTTGTAATTTTTTAGATGCAATCAATCGCCGCTGAATTTAAGGGAAAGGTCATCTATCAGTCGAATGGAGATCTGTAACCAACCATTACAGCCTCGCAGGAGCGGCAGACCGCTCCGCTTGCCCCGACCGCACAGCGGTGACGACAACAGGGTGACTAACAGTGAAATAGCATTGAGGGTGGCGGCCCTGAAGAAAGATAAAAAAAAGAGATTAAAATCAGAGCCATAACTCTATTAACAGGAAGGCAATTAACCCGAATTGCCAGCCGGCTCACAATAGGATTCTTTTGCTATCGATAGAATGCTCCACGCTGGCATACCCATAACAAGAGAATTCAACAATGAAAACCACCCTCAAACTGAGCGCGGTGGCAGTTATCTTTTTGCTGTCCGGCTGTGACGACAACAACTCTCAGGCCCCCGGTGATCTCACCCTGCGGCTGATCGAAACCTCTGATATCCACTCCAACCTGCTGAGCTACGACTACTACCAGAACAAGCCGGATGCCTCGCTGGGCTTTGCCCGCACCGCAGTGCTGATCCGCAAGGCCCGCGAAGAGAACGCCAACAACTTACTGGTCGACAACGGCGACCTGATCCAGGGCACCCCGCTGGCCGACTATATCCACGACCAGCAGGTCAAACAGCAGTGGTTGAGCAAGCAGACCCATCCCGCCATCAAGGCGCTCAACACCATGAGCTATGATGTCGGCAACCTGGGCAACCACGAATTCAACTTCGGTCTCGACTTCCTCTCGGAGACCCTGAAAGGGGCCAACTACCCCTACATCAACGCCAACGTCTTCCAGGCCGATGCCTTCAGCCGTGATGGCAAGGGCACCATCGACTGGAGCAAGCAGAAGTTCAAACCCTATGTGGTGCTGGATCGTCAGGTGAAGGATGCCAACGGCAATACCCAGACCATCAAGGTCGGTGTGCTGGGGCTGACTCCCCCCCAGATCACCCAGTGGGACAAGCGCAATCTGGAAGGCAAGGTGGTGGTGGCCGATATGGTCGAGACCGCCGAGCACTATGTACCCGAAATCCGCGCCAAGGGCGCTGACATCGTCGTGGTCGTGGCCCACACCGGCATCATAGGTGACCCGCGCGAACCCATGATGGAGAACGCCGCCCTGCCGCTGGCCAAGGTGAAAGGGGTTGATGCCCTGCTGCTGGGCCACGCCCACCGTACCTTCCCGGGTGACTACCCCAACATGACCGACGTGGACAACGAGAAAGGCACCCTGGCGGGGGTACCGACCGTGATGCCGGGCGTCTGGGGCAACCACCTCGGCATCATCGACCTGCACATGACCTGGAAAGAGGGTCGCTGGGAAGTGGCCTCCAGCCAGTCCCAGCTGCGCAAAATCGACAGCAGCGCCACCAGCACCGAAGATCAGGCGGTAGTCGATCAGGTCATTGCCGAGCACGAGCAGGCCAACCAGTGGCTGGACGAGCCCCTCAGCAAGATCACCAAGCCAATCCACAGCTTCTTCGCGCTGGTACAGGATGACCCCTCCATCCAGATCGTCAGCGACGCCCAGCTGTGGCACGCCAAGAAACTGCAACAGGATGGTCAGCTCAAGGAGAAATGGCCCATCCTCTCCGCCGCCGCGCCATTCCGTGGCGGTCGCAACGGCCCGACCGACTTCACCTATGTACCGGCTGGCGATATCTCCCTGCGCAACGTGGCCGACCTCTATGTCTACCCCAACACCCTGCAGGTGGTCGCCATCAATGGCGCGACCGTACAGGAGTGGCTGGAGAAGAGCGCCGTCCAGTTCAACAAGATCGATGCCGCCAGCACCGCCACCCAGTGGCTGGTGAACGAGAAGTACCGCACCTACAACTTCGACGTGATCGACGGGGTGAACTATCAGGTCGATGTGACCAAACCCGCCCGTTACGATGTGGATGGCAACAAGGTGAGCGACAGCTACCGCATCACCAACCTCACCTATCAGGGCAAGGCAATCGACCCGGCCCAGATGTTCTACGTGGTGACCAACAACTACCGCGCCAGTGGTGGTGGCAACTTCCCGGGCATAAACGCCAAGGTGATCGTCCATGAAGATCAGTTCGAAACCCGCGAAGTGCTCTCCGAATACCTCAAGGATCTGGCAGAGAAGAATCCGGCCGGTTTCGAGCCCCCGGCAGACAACAACTGGCAGCTGGCCCCCCTGCCCGCCAATCTGGATCTGCGCATCTACAGCTCGCCACGCAGCGAGGCGCAAGCCCTGACCGGTGGCAAGCTGAACTATGTGGAGACCCTGCCGCCCACCGATGCCAAACACCCCGGCTTTGGTGTCTACAAGCTGGTGCTGGCACCCTGAGTCTCAGGGTTAATCCGGCAATAACTTCTGCAACCCCCTCCTGATACGAGGGGGTTTTTGATGGTGCAGGCAGAGGGTCAGCTCTTGTACGCCAGCCGCTACCCGCAGCAACTCACGCAGCCCATTTATCCCTTCACGCCATCGCCTCCCTCTGTCGAACCATCCAGATCCCGGCTGATCTGCCCCATCCCGCCCATAAAAAAACAGGCCCACCGAAGTGGGCCTGCAGTTATCTGTGTGACCGGGAGTATCGCGATAGAGGGCGCTACTCCCGCTCCTTCACATAAGGTGTACCAAGTGCCTTGGGTGCCACCGCGCGGCCGATAAAACCGGCCAGTAGGAACACGGTCAGGATGTAGGGCAGTGCCTCGATGGCCTGCACCGGAATGGCGAAGCCACCGATGCTCACCCCTTGCAGCCGGATGGCGACCGCATCGAGGAAGCCGAACAGCAGACAGGCGGCCATGGCATTCCAGGGGCGCCACTTGCCGAACACCAGCGCCGCCAGCGCCATAAAGCCCTTGCCCGCACTCATGTTGGGGATGAACTGGGCCGTCTGGGCCACCGCCAGATAGGTGCCACCGATACCGGCCAGCAGGCCGCCGATGAGGAGCGCGGTGTAGCGCATCCGCACCACAGAGATACCGGCGGTATCGACCGCTGCGGGCGCCTCACCCACCGCCCGCAGACGCAGACCGAAGCGGGTACGGAACATCACCCACCAGGCCAGCGGTACGCAGGCAAACGCCACGTACTCCAGCAGGGAGTGGCCGCTCAACAGCTCGCTGTAGAGCTGGCCGATCACCGGCACATCCCACAACTCCTTGGCATAGGGCAGATCGATGGGGGCGAAACGGGCATCACCGGAGAGCGCCGGCGTCTGGCCACCCTGATCGAACCAGTAACGGCCCAGGGTGACGGTCAGACCGGCCGCCAGAATGTTGATGGCCATGCCGCTCACCACCTGATCACCGCGATGGGTGATGGTGGCAAAACCGTGCATCAGGGCGAACAGGATGGAGACACCCACCCCGGCACCCAGACCTACCCAGGCAGAACCGGAGACCGCCGCAGCCGCACCACTGGCGAACGCTGCTGCCAGCAGTTTGCCTTCCAGCGCGATATTGACCACCCCGGAGCGCTCGCAAAACATGCCCGCCATGGCGGCGAGAATGAGCGGCGGCGCAGTACGAATGGTTGCATCCAGCATCAGGATCAGAATTTCAAACATGATCAGACTCCTTTAGCTTGCGCGGCTGAGCGGTTGGCAAACGCCAGATAGAGCTGCTCGATACGCGGACGCATCATGTGCTCAAGGGCGCCACAGAACAGGATCACCAGACCCTGCAACACCACCACGATGTTGCGGTCGACACCGAACTCGAAGCTGAGCTCGGCGCCCCCCTGATAGAGGAAACCGAACAGCAGGCTTGCGATGATGACGCCGACCGGATGGTTGCGCCCCATCAGCGCCACCGCGATACCGGTGAAGCCGAATCCTTCCACGAAGTTGAGCTTGATCTGGTGCAGCTCACCCTGCAGCACGTTGAGGGCAAAGAAGCCCGACAACATGCCGGAGATGACCATCGCCAGGATCACCACCTTGGGATAGGAGATACCGGCGTAGGCGGAGGCGCTTTGGCTGGCCCCGACCGAGCGGATCTCGTAACCCCAGCGGGTGTGCCAGATAAAGACCCACACCAGCGCCGCACAGATCAGCGCCCAGAAGAAGCTGATGTTAAGGGGGCTGTTGGGGATCTCCATCCCGAACAGGTTCGCCAACCCGCTCATCTTGGGCAGCCAGCTTGCTTCGGCAAACACCTTGCTCTCGGTCGCCATCGAGCCGGGCGGCTTGAACACCTCCACCAGCAGATAGGCCATCAGGGAGGCGGCGATGAAGTTGAACATGATGGTGGTGATCACGATGTGGCTGCCGCGCTTGGCTTGCAGCCAGGCCGGAATAAAGGCCCAAGCGGCGCCGAACAGACCACCGGCAATGATGGAGAGCGGCAACAGCAGGGCAAACGGCAGCACATCACCAAGCATCAGACAGACCAGACCCACACCGAGCCCGCCGATATAGGCCTGACCTTCACCGCCGATATTGAACAGACCGGCGTGAAAGGCGACCGCCACCGACAGACCGGTAAAGATAAAACCGGTTGCGTAGTAGAGGGTAAAGCCGACCCCTTCACCGGTGCCGAACGCGCCGTACCACATGATCTTGGCGGCATCGACCGGGTTGATGTCGAGGTAGTAGAACAGAATGGCCGACACCAGGAAGGCCAGCAGGATGTTGACCGCAGACAAGACGCCTACGGAGACCCAGGCAGGAATACGTACTTGGCTCATCAGTGGGCCTCCTTGGCTACTTCGTCCGGCACTATGTTCGCCATCATCAGACCAATGGTGCGCTCATCCGCCTTGGCACCATCCAGCTCGCCGACGATGCGACCATCGGCAATGACCAGAATCCGGTCAGCGAGGCTCATGATCTCGTCCAGCTCCACCGAGACCAGCAATACCGCCTTGCCCTTGTCACGCATGGCGATGATCTGCTGGTGGATATACTCGATGGCGCCGATGTCGACCCCGCGGGTCGGCTGGCCGATCAACAGCACATCCGGGTCCTGCTCCACTTCACGGGCGATCACCAGCTTCTGCTGGTTGCCACCGGAGAAGTTGGCGGTCTTGTGATCGGGATGGGGCGGGCGCACGTCCCACTTCTCCATCTTGGCCTGACAATCCTGCTGGATCGCCTCCTTGTTCTGCAGCCACCCCTTGTTGTATTGCGGACGGCGGTGATAACCGAGGATAAAGGCCTCTTTCGCCTCGAAGCGGTTGATCAGCCCCATCTTGTGGCGATCTTCCGGCACATGACCGAGGCCGTAGTTGCGCACCAGCTCGGGATCGGCCGGTTGCTCCGCGCTCACCTTGTGTACACCGCTGCGACTGCTGATGGTGAAGCCACCCTTGCTCGGTTTGAGAATGCCGCCAAGCAGGCTGAGCAGTTCGGACTGACCGTTGCCGGAGACCCCGGCGATGCCGACCACTTCACCAGCCCGCACCTCGAAGCTGACCGATTTGACCCGCTCCACCTTGCTGGCGTCGAAATAGCTGAGCCCTTCGATCTTCAGCTTGGCTTCACCGGGCTGGGTTGGCCCCTTGTCGACCTTGAGGCGCACCTTGCGGCCCACCATCAGTTCGGCCAGTTGCTCCTTGTCGGTATCCTTGGTGGCGACGTGCGCCACCATCTCGCCACGGCGCATGATGGAAACCTGATCGGTAATGGCCAGGATCTCCCGCAGCTTGTGGGTGATGAGGATGATGGTCGCCCCCTGATCCCGCAGCTTTTTCAGCACCTCGAACAGGTGATCCGCCTCTTGCGGGGTCAGTACCCCGGTCGGCTCGTCGAGGATCAGGATGCGGGCGCCGCGATAGAGCGCCTTGAGAATTTCGACCCGCTGTTGCAAGCCAACCGGCAGATCTTCGACCTTCTCGTGCAGCGGCACGTCGAGGCCATAATCCCGCGCCAGTTCGCCCAGCAGCTTTTCGGCTGACGCCACGCTCTGCTGAAGGTGCCAGCCGTTCTCAGCGCCGAGGATGACGTTTTCCAATACGGTGAAGTTATTGACCAGCATGAAGTGCTGGTGAACCATGCCCACCCCTGCGGCAATCGCATCTTGTGAGCCATGGGGTTTGAAAGGATTCCCGTCGATCAGCATCTCGCCTTTGTCGGCATGGTAGAAACCATAAATGATGCTCATCAGGGTGGACTTACCGGCGCCATTTTCGCCGACAATGCCGTGGATACTGCCTTTGCGAACCTTAAGGTCGATCAGCTTGTTGGCGTACACTTCGCCGAACCGCTTATCGATACCTCTTAATTCGATGGCATAGCGATCTGTCTGGTCCATGATGCAGCCCTGCGTTTCATGAAATAAGACTAAAAACCGGCCCGTGCGGGCCGGTGGTGCGTTGAGAGTCGTAGCAGCTATCTAATTAGTATTTGCAGGTGTTATCGCTCATGTAGTCATGAACTTTGACCTTGCCAGCGATGATTTCAGCCTTGATGGCATCCACCTTGGCTTTCATTTCCGGGGTGATCAGCTTCTCGTTGTCCTTGTCGAGCGCCCAATCCACACCGCCTTCGGCCAGACCCAGGTTCTTGATACCCGGCTTCCACTCGCCTTTGGCAGCGTCATCCCAGGTCTGGTAAGCGGCCAGACCCACAGACTTGACCATGGAGGTCAGCATGGTGCCCGGTTGCAGGTGGTTCTGGTTGGAGTCCACACCGATGGCGAACTTGCCGCTGTCCTTGGCTGCCTGATAGACACCGATACCGGTACCGCCAGCTGCGGCGTAAACCACGTCAGCCCCCTTGGCGAACTGGGACTTGGCCAGCTCGGCACCTTTGGCCGGGTCAGCAAACGCGGCCGGGGTAGAGCCCGCCATGTTCTGGAACACTTCGATCTTCGGATTGACGAACTTGGCACCCTGCTCGTAACCGCACTGGAATTTGCGGATCAGCGGGATATCCATGCCGCCCACGAAGCCGACCTTGCCGCTCTTGGAAGCGATGGCAGCCAGCGCGCCCACCAGGAAGGAACCTTCATGCTCCTTGAAGATGACGGACTGGACGTTCGGCTTGTCGACCACCATGTCGATGATGGTGAACTGGGTTTTCGGGAATTCGGTCGCTACTTTCTCAACGGCAGAACCCATGTTGAAACCGACCGCCACGATCGGGCCGTTGCCACGGCTGGCCAGACGACGCAGACCCTGCTCGCGCTGGGCTTCGTTCTGGGGTTCAAACTCTTTGACCTTGACACCCTTGTCCTTGTTGTAGAGCTCGACGCCGTTACGGAACACGGCTTCGTTGAATGATTTGTCATACTTGCCCGCGGTGTCATAAATGACGGCTGGCTCGGAAGCAGCCTGAGCAGAGAGAGCAGCGAGAGTGAGGGAGGCCACAGTGGCCAGCTTGAGCACTTTAGTCACGATCGTATCCTTGATTGTTATTAAGTGAGGGAACTTGCTTGCCTGTCAGAGCAGGCTATCTAGCACGCAGGCTTACTCTAAGTCAGCCCCGATGCGGGTCAAGCAAATGATAAGGGAAAAACGTTTGCGTTAACGGTTTGAATTCTAAGCAAATAACCTTATAAGCAGTTGTTTTTTAGCTACTTTTCAGTTTTTTATGCTAACAACCAAAAGACCCAAACGACATTTCTCTTATTGTTCAGCAAGTTACTGTAAACCGTTTTCCCCTCTTATTCATCCAGCCCCCCGGCAAGCCCGTGATCCGGCTCGCAAAATCCCCACAAACCGCGCGAGCAAAGATTGGCTACAGCTGGAGACCTCCCCGTCCCGTTCTCTCTGCGCCAGCCAAAAATGGCCGCACCGGCGCCCCTGCAAGACCCCATCTCGCCCCTCCCCCGAGTTTGGATTTGGTCTGGCAGGGGGGATGGCCGTATAATCCCAGCCTGTATAAATAAACAGGAGTGGTGATGGACGTTTCAACCCTGCTCGACGGGCTCAACGACAAGCAAAGAGATGCCGTTGCGGCGCCCCGCAGCAACCTGCTGGTGCTGGCCGGTGCCGGTTCGGGCAAGACCCGGGTGCTGGTGCACCGCATCGCCTGGCTGATGCAGGTGGAACGCTGTTCACCCTTCTCCATCATCGCCGTGACCTTTACCAACAAGGCGGCGGCCGAGATGCGCGGCCGGGTCGAGAAGGTGATAGGGGACGGGGTGCGCGGCATGTGGATTGGCACCTTCCACGGCATCGCCCACCGATTGCTGCGGGCCCACCATCTGGATGCGGGGCTGCCGCAGGACTTCCAGATCCTCGACTCGGACGACCAGTACCGCCTCATTCGCCGGGTGCTCAAGGCGCTCAACCTCGACGAGAAGCACTGGGCCCCGCGCGCCGTGATGGGCTACATCAACGGCAAGAAGGACGAGGGGCTGCGCCCCGGCGACATCGATCTCTATGGCGACCCCGTCACCCGCACCTACCAGCAGATCTACAAGACCTATCAGGAGACCTGCGATCGCTCCGGGCTGGTGGATTTTGCAGAGCTGCTGCTGCGCGCCCACGAGCTGTGGCTGAACAAGCCGCACATCCTCGAGCACTACCGCGACCGCTTCCAGAACATCCTGGTGGACGAGTTTCAGGATACCAACGGCATCCAGTACGCCTGGCTGCGGATGCTGGCGGGCAACAGCGGCAAGGTGATGATCGTCGGCGACGATGACCAGTCCATCTACGGCTGGCGCGGCGCCAAGATCGAGAACATCCAGCGCTTCCTGACCGACTATCAGGGCGCCGAGACCATCCGCCTCGAGCAGAACTACCGCTCCACCGCCAATATCCTCAAAGCGGCCAACAGCGTTATCGCCAACAACGCCGAGCGCCTTGGCAAGGAGCTGTGGACCGAAGGGGCCGAGGGCGAGCCGATTTCCCTCTACGCCGCCTTCAACGAGGTGGACGAAGCGCGCTTCGTGGTCGGCCGTCTCAAGGATTGGAAGGAAAAGGGCGGCCTCTTGGCCGACTGCGCCATCCTCTATCGCTCCAACGCCCAGTCACGGGTGCTGGAAGAGGCACTGATGCAGGACGCCATGCCGTATCGCATCTACGGCGGCCTGCGCTTCTTCGAGCGGCAAGAGATCAAGGACGCCATGGCCTACCTGCGTCTTATCAACAACCGTGGCGACGATGCCAGCTTCGAGCGGGTGGTCAACACCCCGACCCGCGGCATCGGCGATCGCACCCTCGAGATCCTGCGCGGCAACGCCCGCGATCAGGGGCTCAACCTGTGGCAATCGGCCAAGGCGCTGCTCAATGACAAGGTGCTGACCGGTCGCGCCGGTAACGCGGTGCGCGGCTTTGTCGAGCTGATCGACGCGCTGGAGGAGCAGGTAGCCATGCTGCCGCTGCACCAGCAGGCGGATATCGCCATCCAGAACTCCGGCCTCAAGGCGATGTATCTGGCGGAAAAAGGCGAGAAATCCCAGGCGCGGGTAGAGAACCTGGACGAACTGGTCACCGCCTGCCGCCAGTACCAGCGCCCGGACGAGCTGGAGGATATGAGCGATCTCTCCGCCTTCCTCGCCCACGCGGCGCTGGAATCCGGCGAGAATCAGGCGGACGAATATGCCGATGCGGTACAGCTGATGACCCTGCACAGCGCCAAGGGCTTGGAGTTCCCGCTGGTGCTGCTGGTCGGCGTTGAGGAAGGGATGTTCCCCAGCCAGCAATCCACCGAGGAGTCGGGCCGGCTGGAAGAGGAGCGCCGCCTCTGTTACGTCGGCATGACCCGCGCCATGGAGAAGCTCTACATCTGTTATGCGGAGAGCCGCCGCATCTACGGCCGTGAGATGTTCCACAAGCCGAGCCGCTTTATCCGCGAAATGCCCGCCGAGTGTCTGGAAGAGATCCGGCTGCGCACCCAGGTCAGCCGCCCCACCCAGTACGGCCGCTTTAGCCAGAACGAGGTGCAGCAGAGCTTTGACGCCAGCGGCATCAAACTTGGCCAGCGGGTGCTCCATCCGAAATTCGGCGAAGGGGTGGTACTCAACTTCGAAGGGGTCGGCCAGCAGAGCCGGGTGCAGATCCAGTTCGACGAGGTCGGCGCCAAGTGGCTGGTGACGGCCTATGCCAGATTGGAAGCGCTCTGATTTTTCCCGCTCTTGATGCAACCAACCCGGCTTAGGCCGGGTTGGTTGTGATATTTTCCATCCACTCATTTACATTACTTCATGTGTACGAATATGAGTTATTCGAACATTGGATGCCTGAATAAATAACACTGTGGCTGATTGTTATAGAAGAATATCTATTTCACAACCACATATGTATCACCCGTTCTAGTAATAGATACATATCCTGATTCACTGCTACGTAAATATATGTAGGATGGTGTCAGTAATAGCAAAGTCCCTTTTTGAATCTCTGCATTATTATGTACTCTATGTACAGACACATCCATCCCGCCTCCCACTTTAAAGCTTTCAAGACCAGTTTTAACTATGTCAGATGCCATATTTGCTTGGAAAATAGGCACTGTAGCAGTAATGAATATACCTAAAGCCGGCCCAATCCAATTGGATAAAAAAGTCTTCAATGGATTAGCAATATAAAATGATATTACACTTGAAAAAACAAACCCTAAAAGAGATATCCACATAACTCTAGATAGGTGTCCGGAGATAAAGCCTGTAGAAAACAAATAAATATGAGTCACTATCGAAAAGAATACTAAAACCATTCCTATTACATATAGGGCCTTAGATTTTTTCAATACAGCATATCTGAAAACACATATAAATCCCCACATATAAAGTGAGCTCATAGATATCAATATAAATACTAAAAACAAAAACGATTTAATACCAAACAAACCATCCGTAAATACATCGTATGAAAAGAAACCCTCAACCTTCATATGAATTAGTAACAAGTAAGCAGGGTAGAAAGCTATCCATGACGCAGTAATAAAAAAAAGTGCAAGCCTTGCTAAAAGAACATAACCACTAACTTCTAAATCGTCACCTAACTGGAATTTCTTCTTTAAAAAGCCATCAATTAAATAAATCATAAAACATCCATCTCAAGTAAGCTTCAAATACAACCATTCCTGTAAACCAAATTAGACAGTGATAATTCCATCATCAGACATCACTGAATCAAGAGCTTGATATTGAATTTTTGCATCAAGTAGTTTATTTCTAAATTCAACCCACATATGATTATGCTGTTCTTTGGGGATGTTTTTGGTTTTCAAGAAAAGTTCACCAAATACATCTCCTATACCACCTGCATTGGTTATTTGATTTATTCCTCGCCAAGAATTTTTTATTGTTCCATCAAATATTAACTTCAAATGCTCCACGGTAATCCAATCAGCATATTTAAGTAATACATCAACACCATTCCTATAGGCTGAGGTAAAGCTTCCTGAATTAATGAAAATATCTATCGCCTTATCTATTAGCAGTATAGAGGGGGATCCCTTAATAAGATCTAAAAGATCATCACTATCTTTGTCCTCTATAGAGAGATAGAAATATTCCTTAATGTCATATATCTTTTCACTAGCGCTAGTCACACGATATTTTACCAATGCATACGCATCCATGGATTTGATGACCTGCTCCACTCTATGTTTTATTGCATCGCTAACATAAATCCATAAATCAGGCTTTATTGACATTACTGGCAAAATTCTCTTTAACAACGTATCATCTGTGCCAGACAATATATCTGTAAATTTTTGCATGCATGTATCTCTATATTCCTGAGCATTTAGCCTTTCAATAGAAAACAATGCTGACGTTATTTTAACAACCAAGGATTCGTTGATGCTATCAGGGTCTTTAAAAAGTCGTTTTAATAACATCACTATGATATTTCTATATACAGAAACTTTTACTCTGCCAAGATACTGGTCGGCTTTAAGCACTGCAAATGCTTTTTCTGGACTTTCAGGAAAAGAATCACTGGTAATTAAATTAAATATATTGTCGAGGATTGCCTTCCCTCTTATTGGCGTCTGACAAAGTAGATATAAAGAAGCTTGGGCTATATATGAGCGAGCCATCTCAGGATGAGGAACAAACTGTGCCCCATCAATCGAGAATGTGGGGTGGGCACATATATTTCTATCCTCTTTTATTCTTTCTAAGTGAATTTTTTCAATTAGAGAAATAAGACCTAAATCCTCATGTGCAATACGTAAAATGTCATTCTCAAAATCAAGCATCCCCCTAAAATCATTAGAATGTATGCTATTTAATCTTTTTTCTATATTTACTGCTTCGGCATCAGCCCCCATAGCAAGCTCTCTTATTTTCTCTATCACATCAACACAAATTGAAATCCATGTAGATGTAACGGCTGCACGATATGCTCCTGCTCTGTAGGATACTATGGCCTCGTTTAAATATTCGCGCGCATGCTTGCCTTTTGTCTTTAATAACAACTCATCTAAATCAGTTAACTGATTAATCATTTTATTTTCCAAGAAAAATTAATATCTAACTAGTTACTTCACTAGTTTACTTTCCATCACCCCTTGCTTGCCCTCCTCCTCACTGACCTGACTCAGCTTGGAGCGGGCCATCAGCAGGCCCATCTTGACCTCCTGCCATACGTAGTAGTTTTTACCCGCCTCGGTGCTGAGGGTCAGGGTGGCATCGTTCTCCGACTTGGAGGTGATGGTGTGGCTGCCCGGTGTCACCTGCTTAAGGATGTAGGTGTGGGCCACGGTATCGCCGACCGCCACGCCATCCACCAGCAGCGGCATTTTGACGGCAGCACCGAAGGTCTCGTTGCGATAGATATAGAGGTTGGCCGCATCCTTGGGCGCCACAAACTGCTTGGCCTGCGCATCTGCGGTGGCATCGGCCATGGGTACGGAAGCACAACCGGAAAGCAGCGCCGCCGACAGCAGGGCGGCACTCATCATTATTTGCCTGAACATAGTCGTTATTTTTTAGTGAGTTAACGGAGTTTAAAGGTTCGCATGAGCCTGTGCTGGCTGACAATCGCTCAAATCGGTCGGGGTGTGACCCGGCTCAATTTTTCGGCATTTGGTGGGATGAAGGGGAGAAATTAGAAACCCGGCCGCCAGATGGGGCGCGGCGGCCGGGTGAATTGTAAAGAGTAGGGTGACAGGGAAAGGGATCAGCCTAGTCTAATCAACTCGATGGGGGCGTAGCGCTCACCGGAGTTTGCCAGCAGCACGCACTTCTCATGCTCAGCCTGATAGGGGGTCATATTGTCGGTGTGGGCCTCTTTCAGAAAATCGACTGCGCCAGTGGCGGCAATCATCACGCGCTGACCCAGGTTCAGCACATTGCGGTTACGGTCATAGATCTTCATTTCATTCTCCTTTTCTTGTGTCCTGGCGAATGCGCAGGCGAGTGTCCAGGACAACCGCATTCAGCCTACGCTTCTGAAAAAAGGTGATTTATGTCACAGATCAAAAAAGGGGCGATATGGGTCTCACAGGTTCAGAAAGCGAGCAGGGCTGCTTGGCCAGCGGTTGTCGCGCGAAGTAGCGCAGCCCTGCCCTTTTCATCGTAGCGGGCTCGAACCCGGCAGCGGTTGGGGTATATTGGTGGCCGATTAGCCAGTCTCATTCACTGTGGCCGCGCAAGCGGGCCGCTGTTCCAACAAGATGGAGAGTGCTCATGAATCGCGACATTACCGCCCAGTTCATCAAGATGCTGACCAACCTCGACCACTGTCTGGTCAAGGCCGAGGCCCACGCTACGGCGAAGCAGTTCAACGTGGAGAACTTCTTCGGCGAGCGGCTGATCGTCGATATGTTGCCGCTGTCCAAGCAGGTGCTGATCTGCTGCGATTCGGCCCGCGCCGTGGTCGCCACCGCCAGCCACAGCGAGCTGCCGGTGCTGGGAGATGACCCCAAAACCATGGCCGATCTGCGCGCCCATATCGGCAAGACCATCACCTATCTGCAAGGCAAGCTGGACGCGGACTACAGCCAGTACGCCAGCGGCCGTTACGTGCCCCACTGGGCGGGCGGCAAGGGGATGGATGGCCATACCTGCGTCCATGAGTACGGCATTCCCAACTTCTACTTCCACCTCACCATGGCCTACGCCCTGCTGCGCCGCGCCGGGGTCGATCTCGGCAAGCGCGACTATCTGGGCGGGCTCAACCTGCAATAAGCGCCGCGCCGCCACAGGCGGCAAACAGAGAGCAAAAGCCTGCCATGCGGCAGGCTTTTTTATGTCGGGTGGTGCAGGGCTGGTGCGCAGAAGGGCAAGCGCCCTAGAAGGGGCCGTTGCTCTCGCGAAGTTTGTCAGGCAGGCCGTCGTGATCACCCAATTCGCGCTCGGGCACATCATCCCAGTGCAGCTTGCCGAGGGTGATATTGCGCTCGGGGTGCACGGCGTAGTGGATGCGGTTGTCCTCCCGATCGGTATCGCCAATGCAAAGCAGCCGGACAGTCTCTTCGGTGTTGTTGATAAAGGCGTGGGCCAGCCCATCACCGGCCTTGAAGCCGACCGAGTCGCCCGGTTGCAGCCGATAGAGCACGCCATCGAGCCAGACATCCGGCGTCCCTTCCAGCACGTGGACAAACTCGTCTTCAGTCTTCTCGGCATGGGGCCAGCTGGTGCGATGGCCGGGCTCGACAATCTCGTGGTGAATGCCGATGCGGCTAAAGCCGAAGTGTTTGCCGAGGGCGCAGCCGCGCGACAAGGGCTCCTGACTGCCGGAGTAGTAGCGCGGCGTCTGCTCTTGCAGCTCGCTCCAGTGTTTGATGCAGGGGTGGCGATTCATAGCGGTTCCTTTTCCATGAGGATGCAGTCACGAGAAGGGTCATCCTAACTGCCAGAATGCGGGCGAGAAAAGCAGAAATCGGTCAGCCCACTTCGCAGCAGATGGTGAAAAGACGGACTCGGCTGCGGGTCAATTCCCATCCTGCAAGGGCTGCGCAGCCATGCGACCGGCAGTTGCGCGGGCAAAAATAGAGACAAAAAGAGGGAGCCGCTGGCCCCCTCTCTCGATCTGTCTGCACCGGTTTTCCGAGGCTGACATTCCGCTCTTGTTTCCCGCTCTTATTTCCCCAGATTGTCCGCCAGCTGTTTGGCACGGCTGGCCGCCCACTGGTCGATCATCTTCTCCATCTCCTCGGCGGTGATGGGCTCATCCTTGTGGGTGGTATCCGGACTCTCGCGGGCATCCATCACCCGCACCAGCAACTTGCCACTCCGGGAGTCGAGCAACTGGGCCATGCTGCCCACCTTGAGCAGGTAGGGCTCCTTGCCGATCACTTCGCGGGTGACGTTGATGGCGATCTTGGCCGGCAGCAGGTCACGCAGCTTGGGGTCGGGGCGGGTCAGGTCGAAGTTGGTGACGGCGGCCTGGATCCGCATGACTTTCGGGCCGGGGGCGGTGGCAATCTTGACGCCCTGCTTGATCAGCTCGCTCTGGAACTTGTCGTGGTAGTAGCGGCCGATCTGGTTCTGTTCATTGGCGGTCAGCAGATACCACTGACCGTTCTCCTGCCGGATAAACTGCAGCGGATCGAGCAGCACCTCATTGTATTGCCGCAGGTCAACGCCCGGCTCCTTGTAGACGCGCTGATTGGGGTTGCTCTCGCTCTGCTGGAAGGCAGTCAGCGGGATCGCCTGCAAGCTGTGGGATACCTGATTCTTGACGGCGCAACCACCCAGAAGGGCCGCAGCCACGGCAACCATCACGACCTTTTTCATATTTGCTCCTGCATTTTACTGTTTGTTTTTGCTGTGGATTTCGCACCACATGGCTGGAGAACCCGTGCCGGATGCCGCCAATGTCACAGAGAAATAACCTATTCATCACCTTCCCACAAGGGACAGTTCAGGATTGTTCAGCTCACATCCAAGTTGTCACAATTGAGGCACTTTTGTACAGGGTCAGCCAGGGTATGAACGGCAATCTGGCGAGGGTTCGGTTGTTTAATCCGGCTAAATGGGGCTGCGAAAAGCGCTCAGTTTTTTCAAACGATGTGAGCCCGCGAGTGGCGTGAGTTGAACGGGGGAATGCCCTGGAACGGGCGATGACCGATCATCAGCCATCTTGCGCAAACTTGCCTGCCGCCGGAGAAGCGGCAGGCTCATTCATCAGTTATCGAGATCCCAGGGGCACTGCTTGACCAGCCCCTCTTTGCCGCTGGCGACGATCGCCTGCTGCACCATCCGTTTGTAGCGATTCTTGATATGGGCGGGCAACGCGGGCACCAGCAGCCGCTCGTCAAACTCCGGCAGCGGACGATCCGGCAGCACCGCCTGCTCCTGCGGGCTGAGGGGCGGCCGGGAGGCAATATTGCTGGCCGAGATGGTGGGTGTGCCCACCAGCATCTGGCGCTGCAGCGGCGCGCTCAGCAGAAAATCTACCAGCAGGTAGGCGGCCTTGAGCCGTGCAGGATCATCCCCGACATGGCGGGCAATGGAGATCGCATCGAGGGCATAGATGGCCCCCTCCTGCACCATGGCGATCCGCCACTGCTGATCGTTCTGCTTGTTGCACTCCACCAGCTCCAGCCCCCAGGTGGTGGCAAAGGTCTGCTGGCGCAGATCCTCGCAGCGGTTGGCCTGATTGAACCAGAAGCCACGACTGGCTCGCAGCCGCTGTGAGAGCTGCTGCTCCACCTCTTGCTGCAAGGTCTTGTCGGCGAGCATCTCGCCGCTGGCAAACAGGGCGGGCGACTTGCCCAGCGAGAGCAGCACCGAAAAGAGCAGCGGCTCGAACTGGTCGCAGAACTCGGCAAACTGGCCCGACGGCGAGCTGTTGGCGAGCACCTGCCAACTGGTGGGCGCTTGCGGCACCTGCTTGCTGTCATAGGCGAGGCTGAACATGGCGTAGGAGAAGGGCACCGAGTAGTTGCGCTCCCCCTGCTTGTCATACTCGGTGTTCTTGAGGGCGGGCTTCACCTCGGGGTAGTGCTGCAGGCGGCTGAAATCGATGGGGAGCAGCAGCTTGAACAGCGGCTGGTGATGGGCCTTGTAGAAGTAGCTGGTCGGCAGCACCACATCGGCGCTGCGGGTGCGCAGGGCGCGGTAGACGCTGTCGAAATCAGTCAGCAGCGGCTCGATCCGGCTGACCGTCGCCTCCACCCCATGGGCTTTGGCGTAGTCGGCAAACTGTTGTTCATAACCCGCTGGCAGATAGCCCCACTCCAGCAATTTGAGCTGAACCGGGGCCGCCAGCGCCGGGGTCATCCCCAGCAACCAGCAAAGAGGCAGTAGACGCATGGTCGGGCACTCCTGACAGGCAAACCTTGTTGGAGTATAGGCCCATGCGCCGACTCGTCAGGCCACCAGCTCAGCGCCCATGCTGGCCAGAATGGAGAGGCTGACCACAGCAAACAGCACGCCGGTCACCAGATTGAGCGGCCGCTGCACCCGCAGCAGCAGGCGCTGGGCGCGATCGGTGGAGAGGCTCCACGCCAGCAGCCCGAACCAGCAGAGGGAGATGATGAAGAGCTCGCCCACCAGCAGGCTGCGGGTCATCCCGTCCACCTCTGGTGTCACCATGGCGGCCAGCAGACCGATAAAGAACACCAGCGCCTTGGGGTTGAGCAGATTGGTGGCAAGGCCCGTGCGCACGCCCCTGCCCCAACCATGCAGCTCGTTGGCGGCGTTGGCCATCACGGTACTGCTCTGCTGGCGAGCCGCCATCAAGGCGCCCCACCCCAACCAGCCCAGATAGAGGGCGCCGCAGCACTTGATCACCATAAACAGCAGCGGGTGGCTGGCGATCAGCATGCTGATCCCGGTCAGGCTAAGGGTGGCGTGCACCATGATCGCCAGCGAGATGCCCAGCGCCGCACCAAGGGCGGTCGGCCGGTGCAGGCTGGTGCGCAGGATCAGGGCGAAATCGGGACCGGGGCTGGCCAGTGCAATAAGGTGCATCAGGCCGAGGGTAACGAACAGACTGGTCAGCATAACAACTCTCGCTTTAACGACGGAGAGCCAGCATGGCGGATCAGCAGGGGGGGCGGCTTGTAAAAGATTGCATCTGGGCACGAAATTCGGCGGGCGTCAGACCGAATGCCTGACGAAAGCCGTGGTGGAAGTGACTCTGATCGAAGAAACCGACCGCCAGCGCCACCTCGCTCACCGCCATCCCGCTCGCCAGTAACCGCTTGCCCTGCTCCAGCCGCAGCCGTTTCAGCCAGGCGTAGGGGGTCATGCCGCTGCGTTTCTTGAACTGGCGCAGGAAGGCGAAGCGATCGAGCCCGAGCAGACCCGCCAACTCTTCCAGCGAGTGGGGCTCGTCGAGGGCAGCCATCAGGTAGTCGCGCAGAAATCGCAACTGGGGATCCGCCAACTGGTGTACCTCGGGGGCCAGATGCAGCAGCTCTCCCAGCAGGGCGAGCAGCTGGCTCTCGATAAGCAGGCCATCGGCCTTGGGGTTGTCGAGATAGCCGTGCAGCTGGGCAAAGCCCTGATAGAGGTCGGGGCGGCTCTGCAATCCCTTGTCGAAGAAGGGTTCAGGCTGCTCTGGCAGCCAGAGCGCCAGCTGCTGCGGATCGATGGCGAAGACCCGCACCTCGTACCCTTCCGGCAGCAGGCTGAGGCCGTCGTGCACCTCATCCGGGTTGACGGTAGAGAGCACCCCGCGCACCAGATGGTGACTGTTCCCCTTGTGGATAAACTTCTGGCCACCCCGCTGCACCAGCCCGATATGGTAGTCGAGATGGACATGGCGGCCGTAGCTGAACGCCCTGTGGTGGGAGTGTGACAGCTCGACCCCCGGCAGGTGCGGGGATTGCCAGTAGCGGATGAGGGAATCGGTGGTATTCATGGGTTATAGATACACCGCAAACAAGCTGAAAGCTTGTAGATTATTGCATTCCGGCTATGCCCTTGCAGCTGATGCAATGGCCACCAAAGCAGGTCGGCTACGCCACCAGCGATAACCGGCAACCACAACCCGCTTATTGAGCTACGGAAAAAGCAAAGGGAGGCATTACGCCTCCCTTCGACTGATCACACAACCCAGTTACTTGGGTTGCAGCTTCATCTCCTGCAAATACTCCTGCACCTGCTGCTTGTAGTCCGCCTGATAGGAGAACTTGGTGCTGTCGCTCGCCGCAATCAGGTTCACAGCGGTGCAGAACAGGGTGGCTGCCAGCAGCCCCTTGCCAACCCACTGAGGATGGTTGCGGCTCCAGCTAACCAGCAACAGCAGGATCGGGAACAGGGCATAGGGGAATATCAGCATCAGGTGCCAATAGTTAAAGATGATGGGCGAGAGCGCCGCACTCACCAGCACAGCCAATACGGCCGCCAGCGCATAGAGGCCGAGCCAGCTCGTGCCGTCCACTGATGCACGGTCGCTGCGCAGCAGACGCGGCTTGAGATCCCGCCACAGTTGCCAGTTGGCCTTGGCCGCCAGCAACACGGTGGCAGAGCCCACCCCGTAGATCACCACCCGCCACAGCCAGACTGCTGTCATCTGCAAATATTCATGACCCGCCAGCCAGATGAACTGGGTGTCGTTGACCAGCTTGCTGGCAAACAGCCAGGAGCCGTAACGCAGCCAGTAGATCACCGATTTCAGCACCGGATAGACATGCACCAGCCCCCATCCGATATAGCGCTGACGCGCTTCGGGATCGACGTTCTGGGTGATATGGCTGTTGCTCATCACTTCCATGGCGTAGGGGATCAGAGATGCACCGATCAGCAGGGCAGCGACCACCACCCCGCTCCAGCTCACCTTGAGGATGCGGCGCCAGAAGAGGTAGGTGGAGATCACAGCCAGCAGCGGCCAGGAGTAGTGCAACTGCATTGCCATACCGATAGCCAGCAGGTGAACAATCATGTGCCAGAATGAGGCCCGATCGCGCATATGCCAGGCCGACCAGCAGTGCATGGCCGAGAAGAGGAAGAGATAGGAGGGGTTGTAGAGCAAACTCTCATACTGGAACCAGGGGTTGAGCCAGCAGAGCACCAGAAACAGCAACCGCGCATTGCCCTTCGATACGGGGTCAACAAACACCTGGCGGATAACCGCATCAAATAGCAGAAAACCGACCAACCGCATCACCAGCAGCAACACCATGGGGGCATAGGGAGAATCCCACAGTAGCAGCGGCCCACCAATCAGCCAGGCCGACAAGCTCCCCGGCACATTGCCCACCGCACTCGCCGCATTGCCATAGCTGAGCCAGACCCCCTCATAGGCTCCAAGGTAACCCTTGTAGAGCATCTGGGTCTGGTCGCCGGTGAGGAGCTGATTAACAGAAAACAACCAGGAGAGCAGCAGCCCGGCAAATATACAGGCCGCGAATAATGCGTTATGGTAGCGCCCACTAAGACCAATCATTGATCCACACCTATTGAAAAAATTGCTAACGACTTTAACAGTTGCCACCTGATTTTGCTCGTTTACGATTCACATTTTTAGTAGATTTACCAGTCAGTTATGAGACCCGCGGAGCAGTTATGACCCCACCAGTTAAAAAGTTTTTATTCATTGTTGAAGACTTGTATGGTGGTGGTGCGGAAAAAGTTCTGCTCAATACCGCATCCTTGCTAAAAGATGCAGGTGTCGATGTTACCTTGTTTACCTTGCGGGAAAAAATAGACCATACGCTACCTGACAACATTCACCCGATTAATCTTGGCATTGTCACAAAGCTGACTAAAGCCATATCCAATGTTGCGGTTGAAAAAATACAAGCATCTCTGATCTTGAAAAAAGTCCAAGAGATCTCGCCTGACGTAATTATCTCATGCTCATGTGACAAAATTACCAGACACCTGCCTGATACACTGAATATTTATTACTGGATCCACGGAAATGTCACCGGCTTTGCCAAAGACAATGCCAAAGGATATGAAAAATTCAAGCGTTTCTATAATGGCAAGAAACTGATCTGCGTATCTCGAGGCATCGCGGACGACATTTTGCACAATGTAAGAGCCACACCAAAATCGTGTCAGGTTATCTACAATCCGTTTGATATCGAGAAAATTCAGGCGTTGGCCGATGAGCCTTTCAACAAGCCATTTGAAAAGTATTTCATCCATGTCGGCACTTTCGAAGAACGAAAACGCCACGATCGTCTCTTGCAGGCATATCAGCTAAGCGGCGTTGCTACGCCACTCGTTCTGATGGGCAAAGGGGAGCGACGCCCTCACATTGAAGCCATGATCGAGGAGATGAAACTTGCCAACAAGGTGAAGATCATCGACTTTCAGAAGAACCCCTACCCCTATATCAAAGCCGCTCAGGCGCTCATCCTGACATCCGATGCTGAAGGGCTGCCAACAGTGCTTATTGAAGCACTCATCTGCCATACCCCGGTGATCAGCGTGGATTGCCCGTCTGGGCCGGCAGAAATTCTTACTGGGCCACTGCAAGATAACCTTTGCTCCCTTTTTGACATTCCCAAAATAGCGCAAAAAATATCTCGTATGGATATTGATAAAATGCATATACCAGATCATTTTTACAGCCCATTCTCTAGTACAGAGACCATAAAATCATTTATGTCACTTTAGTTTATTAAATTTAATGAAATAACATTGAAATGTCATTTTGAGAGCTAATCCAATGAATATCCTATTAATAGGTATCGATAACGCAGGGCTCATTACCCCGATAGTTGAAGAGATGCGACAACAAGGACACGTGGTTACATTTATTGAGAATGGAGAAATATCTAGATATGATTACCTGCACCCAGTAGAGAGAATATCAAACTTAATTTCAAAGGCTCTGTTTAAAAGAAATTTAAAACAAGAAAGAAGCTGGCTGTCGACCACCCAGTTTTTGAATGGTTTTACAAAAAACCGCCACTTTGATATCACTATCCTCACTAATCCTGATATTTACACGGCAGAACATCTGACACAGCTCAAAAAATGCACCAACAGGATGATTTGCCACCTGTGGGACAGTACTCTCAGAATGCCAAATAATATCAAAAACATTTCACTTTTTGATAAAGTTTTGAGCTTTGATCCGCAAGATGTTAAAAAATATGGCTTTACACCAGTAACTAACTACTATAAAAAGAATTTAACCCCACTCCAACCAAACAGAAACTATGATGGTGATGTGTTTGGTATTTTTAGCTTTGATCGTGAACGCTACGCCTTTATGACTGCATTTCTGGATGCCAACCCAGACTTAAAAATTAAAATCATGATTTATGTTGATCACCACCGAAAGATCAAAAAAATAAGAGACAAGAGAATCGAAATAATTACCAAGCCAATTACTGGTGATGAACTATTGGCAATCTCATCGGCTTATCACTGTATTCTTGATATAGGATACCAGTCACAAAAAGGCTTGTCTTTTAGATTCTTTGAGTCTCTTGCCTATGAACAAAAAATAATATCAAATAACAATACCGCAGAGACATTTCCGTTCTTTCATCCCAACAATATATTTTGCATAACAGATACAGATCTAAAAGTCTCACCTGACTTTTTAACGATCCCTTATCATCACATATCTGACGAGATAAAAAATCAATACAGACTAGATATATGGGTAAATAAATACATAAAGGCGATGCTTTAATTTTTATTCTGCACCAGGCTATGGTGCAGAAATCTAAATTATTGTGCTATGTACTGAACATACCAATCATTAAATTGATTCTCAAACTCCTCCATATTAATGTAGTTTACATTTTGTTCTTTTTTGGCATCAACATACATTACCATGGCTTTCTCAAAATTTGGTAACCACTCCCGGTTTTCACCTTTACCAAAATTATCATTATATATTCCAAATATAGGTTTTTTCAGCCCTGCGGCAATGTGTACTGTCGCCGTATCTACAGACACGATACCGATACTATTTCTTATTTGAGCGAATAGAACACCTAAAGAATGGGATGAGTCATGTGTGATAACTCTTTCCCTTAAGATATCAGGCATTCTCCTGATATTGTGTTCTGTTTCAATTTTCTTTATCGGTGGATAGAGCAAACATACATTATATCCAGGCTTGCTCAACATAACCTTCAGGATCTCGATAATTTTTTCATCATTAAATGTTCGTGAGCTGCCACTACCGTAAGGATTAAAACAGATTGTGGGATTATCAGGCCAGCTAGATTTAACGCTTGACTCATCTTCAAGATATTCTGGAACAATATAATCTGTATCGGGGTTATCAACCCCCATTTTATTAACGGCCAAGGCAAACTTCTGTGAGAAGTGAATATTCTTGGTTAAATGACCAATTTTAATATTCACACATTTTATTTTGTCATCTATACCAATAACATTTTTTACAGATAATTTTGAGATAAAGAAAATATCTTTCATCTTCATTTCATTAGTAAGATGAACAAGATATTCAATATCTCCTATATCTCTAGCCAATGAGGCGAGTGCTGCATAACTTGGTCTTTTCGGAATAGAATAAACTTCATCAAAAAGAAACTGGTTTTTAAATAAAGACCTCATCTCAGGGGTTGTAATTGCAACTACTTTTTTGCCTGGAAACTTCTTTTTTATTTCACGAGTGACCCAAGATGATACTATGGCATCACCCAATTTGGCATCCCAACGAACAAAGACTATAGCACCATCTTCATTTGAAGACGATCTCAAAGATCGGTCAAAAAGCACAATCCCTATTTTACGACGAATGATATCGCGCCATGATTGCAATTTCTTAATCATTTTCTTCCCTCCAAAGGCGATACCTTTATTGTGGTAATTAAAGCCGAAAATAAAAACATGAAGAATATCATCCCGGAGTTATGGCTTATAAATGCTTGACTCAAGCTATAATCAACAAGAGTTAATGATGAAACCGCCAACATACTACTGACCAATAAGTTATCTCTATTTTTACTCGCAACCCAAAGTGGATAAAAGTACAGCAGGGCTAACATCAAGAAGCCTATAATGCCGCGTTTAGCCAATTCATCTAAAAATTGATTATGTGCATGTGAGTTAAAATTATAAATGAACTCGGATATAGAACCATTATTATATTGGTTTAATTGTGATAAGCGAATTCCGTTATTTCCCCAACCAAATATTGGTTTTTCCAAAAAAGAGTTATATGCACTTTCCCACAACTGCAATCGAATGCCTAGAGATGTATCCGGATTCACACCATCAAAATAATGAACAACATCTGCTTTGGCATTATATATCCTATCCATTACGCCACTTTGCGGAAGCATAGCCAAGAAAAGCAACAAGGCACATACAGTGCTTGCATAGAGACCATCTTTCAGGGATAGCTGTTTTCTAAAATAAAAAACTATTGTAAACAAGACGATTGGAAGTAAAACCCAGCCACCTCTGGTCCCGGAGAGAAAACTGCCTATACCCCCCATTAAAAATGAAAGAAGCATAAAGGTAGCAATGTTTTTCTTCCCTAAATGGCGGAACCAGAAAAAAGCACACAGACATAACAATGCCAATGTCATGCTGATGTTTCCTGACTGAATTGGCATGCTTTCATCAAAAGCTCGAGGCATTCCAAGATAAAACTTTTCATATATTGCGATTAGACCTGAACTCACTGCTCCTATAGAGAGGCCAGCAATAAGAACGTTTATGTTAATGGGGAACACACTTAATAAAGGTAAGGTCATTGCAGCCATTAACAAGCGACTTGGTCGGTCTAACTCTTTGAGAGCGCCACCATCAATCCCGATTGATACTGCTTGGATGACAAAAAAAGAGATGAATATATATGATAATATTTTCACCTCTGAACTCATTGCCAAATAATATTTTTTACGCCAAAAGACAAAAACACTTGTCAAAACTAAAATGCTGGGCCCATATCCATAGCCACTGGGGACCGTTAAAACTATTGCGCCAAATAAAAAAGCTGCAAATTGCACAATAATATTTAGTCGTAGGCAATTATTATCTAAATTCACAAGTTATTTCCTGAACACATAATTCCCACGAATTTTTCGCCACAGCCCGAATACATCGGTACGGGGGAAGATGGCAATCCGGCGGATCTGGAAAGGGTCCTGGTGCATTGCTTTGGGGCCGCTATTGGTAGCGACAGCAAAACGATACCCGGCGGTGATAGCCTGTTCCTTGGCACTCTCATCCATATCTCCGTAAGGGTAGGCAAACGAGAGCAGCGGATGGCCAAGCAGGGCCTCCAGTTGGCGTTTATTCTCCTGAATTTCATGGGCTTGTTGTTCGGGTGTGAGCTTGCTCAAGCGGGGATGGGTCAGGGTATGACCACCAATTTCCACATGACCGCTGGCGGCCAGCGCTTTGACCTGCTCACCACTCATTAGCGAAACCTTGGTATCCGGATTGGTCGGATGCTCCACATCCCAACGGTTATAACCTTCACCTGTGACTACGTACACCACGGCTTTGTAACCATATTTTTCCAGCAGTGGCAGCATGCGGGTCAGGTTGTCCTGATAGCCGTCATCGGCGGTGATCATCAGGTACTTCTTGCCGTATTGCAGACGGTGGATAAAGCCTTTGTCCGCCAAATCGCGGAAAGTCAGGGTCTCGTAGCCGAGCCACTTCATCAGTCGCAGATGCTTCTCGAACATGGTGATCGGCATCCAGGTGCCATGCACTCCTTTCTCGCTATCCTGCTCGATAAAACGGTGGTACATGATGACGGGCATCTCGCGGCGCAGGGTTTCGACTACGGCATCCTGATAGATGGTTTCGAGGCCGGATACTACCCCCTGCAAGCCATACTCATCCTGAATGCGTTGGCGAATGGCTTCCGGCACCACATTGCTTGCGAGGGCGGATTCGATTTCGCCCTTCAGCGCGGCAAAATCGATGGCCAGATCCTTGGGGCCGATATCGCCAAAATTACTCGCCAGAGCATCATCCAGATTCTGTTCGGTTACCAGACCAACTGCCTTGGCTTCACCAATGGCAAAGGCGGGCCGACCACAGAGCAGTGCTTCCATCGCTACCCGACCGGCGCCGATCACCAGATCGCAACTCGCCAGCAGAGCGGGCACATCGTCAACATAGCCAACAAACTCGGCACGGCCTTCGAAATGGGCAAAGCGCTCAGGCACCTTGGTACCACTGACAATCCGCACCTTGTAGGCATCCAGATCGAGTACCTCGTCGAGCAGACGGTAACAGAGCTCCCCTTTGGGGCCGCTCAAACGGCCAATGATGGCGATCACCGGCTTGGGATTGTCCGGCGCTGGCACAGGCTGGAATTTGTCGGTTTCGATACCGTTGCGCAGCACCTGCACGATCGCGGGATCGACCCCCAGATTGTCGACAATCTGATGGGCAATATCCTCACAAACGGCAACTGCCCGATAGCCGAGAGCATGGAATGCCTTGCGCGAAGCGTGCACCGGCTGGCGACCATGAACCGTGGTGATCATCGGGGTACCAGTCAGCTTGCAGGCCACATAACTGCTCCAGCCGGAGGCGCGGGAGTGAGCATGCACCAACTGGATATGGTGCTTTTTGATGAGATAGATAAGGTAGAAGACGTGCCAGAAGCGGCGCAGAATGCTGCGCTTGTTGAATCTCAGCTTGAAGACTGGGCCAAGAGTCGGCTTGGTCAGGGTATCTGATACATAAAAGACGTTGTGACCACGCCGGGTCAGTTCGTTGCCGACCGTGGTGGCATAGACCTCAGCTCCCGTTACCTCGAGCTGGGAGAGTGCCATCAATATATTCATCGCGCGGTTACCCGGTAGAGAAGAGAGGAACGGCAAGCAGCCACAGAGACCAGAAACCGGAAGCAGGCGAGTGCCCACTTCCGGTTTTGCGCTCAAACTGCCGCGTTGTGCTCACCTGTTAGCGGTTGAGCCAGGCCATGTAATCCGCTACCCCTTCGGCAACGGTTTTAAACTCGGCGTCATAACCCACGCTGCGCAGCTTGGTCATGTCAGCCTGGGTGAAGCTCTGGTAGCGACCCTTGAGGTGATCCGGGAAGGGGATGTATTCGATAGACCCCTTCTGATGATGCTTGATCACCGCTTCGGCCACGTTCTGGAATGGCTCGGCACGGCCGGTACCGCAGTTGAAAATGCCGGAGTGCTGCGGGTTCTGCCAGAACCAGAGGTTTACCTTGCAGACGTCGTCGATATAGATGAAGTCACGCATCTGACCACCGTTCGGGAAGCCATCGCAACCTTCGAACAGCTTGGGATTCTCGCCCTTCTTCACCTGGGTGTTGAGGTGGAAGGCGACGGAAGCCATGGAGCCTTTGTGCTGCTCGCGCGGGCCGTAGACGTTGAAGTACTTGAGGCCAACGACCTGAGAGTTGATCTCCGGCATCCAGCGGCGCACGTACTGGTCAAACAGCTGCTTGGAGTAGCCGTAGACGTTGAGCGGCTGTTCGAACTTGGGATCTTCGATGAAGTTGTCGTTGCGGCCACCGTAGGTCGCGGCAGAAGAGGCGTAAATGAACGGGATTTCACGCTCGATGCAGTAGTGGAACAGATCCTTGGAGTACTCGTAGTTGACCTCCATGATGAACTTGCCGTTCCACTCGGTGGTGGCAGAGCAGGCACCTTCGTGGAAGATCACCTCGATGCCGTTGTCCCACTCTTCAAACTCGTCACCGGAGACGATGCGCGCCTGAAACTCGTCTTTGTCCATGTAGTCAGCGATGGTCAGATCGACCAGGTTGACGAACTTGGTGCCGTCGGTCAGGTCATCAATGACCACGATATCGGTCCGTCCTTGAGCGTTCAGCTGCTTGACCAGATTGCTGCCGATAAAGCCAGCACCGCCAGTTACTACGATCATGGAGTTTGCCTCTCGTACGTTGATGGCTACATGTGACTGCTTGTTAAAGCTGTGTATAGTGAGCCAATTTGAAATTGCCGAAAAGTTTATCACGGGCCGTCCGGGGATTCGACCTTGTTCAAAACTGCCCCGAGCGGAACCTGTTGGAGGAATGAGTGATGAAAACCAGAGACAGGATCATTCACAGCGCGACCGAGCTGTTCAACGATCAGGGTGAACGCAACATCACCACCAACCATATTGCGGCGCACATGGGTATCAGCCCGGGCAACCTCTACTACCACTTCCGCAATAAAGAAGACATCATCCACTCCATCTTCGACCAGTATGCCCGTCACCTGAGCGAGAGCTTCGTGCCGACCCGCAACCGTGAAATCACTCTGCAGGATCTGATGGGCTATCTCGATGCCATCTTCTATCTGATGTGGCAGTTCCGCTTCTTCTACGCCAATCTGCCGGACATCCTGAGCCGTGACGAGCCGCTGCAACAGAAGTACCTCAAGGCCCAGGAGCAGATGCGATCCTCAGTGGTCGCGCTGCTCAGAAGCCTGCGCGAAGGGGGCATCATAGATGTCAGCGATGAAGACCTGCCGGATCTGGGACAGACCATCAAGATGGTGGTGACCTGCTGGATCCCCTTCCAGATTGCCCAGGCCCCCAACACCCGCATCACCAAACCGCTGCTCTATCAGGGCGTGTTGAAGGTGCTGTTCCTACTGCGCCCCTATGTGCAACCCCAGGTTGCCGGACAGATCCAGCAGCTGGAGCAGCACTACCGCCAGCTGGCCCAACCAGCTGGGTGAGATCTGTTTCACATTTGTTGAATATCAGCACAATCATTTGAATTTACCGCAACAGATTGCAGTAAAATGTCGCCCTCTGTTGATACGCAGCTGAAATAGCCACTAAGGATCGAGGATGTCTAACGGATTCTATCGTCACCTGACCGAGCAACTGAACCAGGTGCAAGCTGAAGGGTTGTACAAGCAGGAGCGCATCATCACCTCCGCCCAGCAGGCCAGCATCGCCGTCGGCGGTGAGCAGGTACTGAACTTCTGTGCCAACAACTATCTTGGGCTGGCCAACCACCCGGATCTGATCGCTGCCGCCCATCAGGGACTCGACAGCCATGGCTTCGGCATGGCCTCGGTGCGCTTCATCTGTGGCACCCAGGATCAGCACAAAGCGCTGGAGCAGAAGATGTCTGCCTTCCTCGGCACCGAAGACACCATCCTCTACTCCTCCTGTTTCGATGCCAATGGCGGTCTTTTTGAGACCCTGTTCGGCGCCGAAGATGCCATCATCTCCGATGCCCTCAACCACGCCTCCATCATCGACGGCGTGCGGCTGTGCAAGGCCAAGCGTTATCGCTACGCCAACAACGATATGGCCGAGCTGGAAGCCCAGCTCAAGCAGGCTGACGCCGATGGCGCCCGCTTCAAGCTGATCGCCACCGACGGTGTCTTCTCCATGGATGGGGTCATCGCCGACCTCAAATCCATCTGCGATCTGGCAGACAAATACGATGCGCTGGTGATGGTGGATGACTCCCACGCCGTCGGCTTTATCGGCGAAAATGGTCGTGGCACCCACGAATATTGCGGCGTGATGGAGCGGGTCGACATCATCACCGGCACCCTGGGCAAGGCGCTCGGCGGCGCGTCCGGTGGCTATACCTCCGGCAAGAAAGAGGTGATCGACTGGCTGCGTCAGCGCTCCCGCCCCTACCTCTTCTCCAACTCGCTGGCCCCCTCTATTGTCGCCGCCACCATCAAGGTGATCGACATGCTGGCGGAAGGTCACGACCTGCGTGCCCGCCTGAAAGAGAACAGCCGTTACTTCCGCGAGCGGATGAGCGCTGCCGGTTTCACCTTGGCAGGCGCCGACCACGCCATCATTCCGGTGATGCTGGGGGATGCCAAACTGGCCTCCGAAATGGCAAGCCGCATGCTGGCAGCTGGCATCTATGTGGTGGGTTTCTCCTTCCCGGTCGTACCTAAGGGTCAGGCACGCATTCGCACCCAGATGTCTGCCGCCCATACCCGCGAACAACTGGACAAGGCGATCGACGCCTTTATCCGCATCGGCCGTGAACTCGGCGTTATCTGATTTGAATCAAGGGGCTGCAGCCCCTTTTTTCTGCATTCATATTGAAGGAACAGCCATGAAAGCACTCTCCAAACTGCACAAAGAGGTCGGCATCTGGATGACGGATGTGCCGGCCCCCGAGCTCGGCCACAACGACCTGCTGATCAAGATCCGCAAAACCGCCATCTGCGGCACCGATATCCACATCTACAACTGGGACGAGTGGTCCCAGAAGACCATTCCGGTACCCATGGTGGTCGGCCACGAATATGTTGGGGAAGTGGTCGCCATCGGTCAGGAGGTGCGCGGCTTCGCCATCGGCGATCGGGTCTCCGGCGAAGGGCACATCACCTGCGGTCACTGCCGCAACTGCCGCGCCGGGCGCACTCACCTCTGTCGCAACACCACAGGTGTGGGCGTCAACCGCCCGGGGGCCTTCGCCGAATATCTGGTGATCCCCGCATTCAACGCCTTCAAGCTGCCGGACAACATCCCGGACGAGCTGGCCGCCATCTTCGACCCGTTTGGCAATGCGGTGCACACCGCCCTCTCCTTCGATCTGGTGGGTGAGGATGTGCTCATCACCGGGGCGGGCCCCATCGGCATCATGGCCGCCGCCGTCTGCCGCCATGTGGGTGCGCGCCACGTGGTGATCACCGACGTCAACGAATACCGGCTGGAGCTGGCCCGCAAGATGGGCGCCACCCGCGCGGTCAACGTGGCCAAGGAGAAGCTGGCCGACGTGATGAGCGAGCTGGGCATGACCGAAGGGTTCGATGTGGGGCTGGAGATGTCCGGCATCCCGAACGCCTTCCAGGAGATGCTCGACAAGATGAACCATGGCGGCAAGATCGCCATGCTCGGCATTCCCCCCTCTACCATGGCCATCGACTGGAACAAGGTGATCTTCAAGGGGCTGTTTATCAAAGGGATCTATGGCCGCGAGATGTTCGAGACCTGGTACAAGATGGCCAGCCTGATCCAGTCCGGGCTGGATCTCTCCCCCATCATCACCCACAGATTCCACATCGACGAATTCCAGCAGGGGTTCGATGCGATGCGCTCCGGCCACTCCGGCAAGGTGATCCTGAGCTGGGATAAATAACCCTTTTCACCCTTTGGTTACTCGAAACCCGGCGAATGCCGGGTTTCTTTTTATCTCCACCACCAGAATTGCCGTGATATCGCCCAAAACTTTGTACGCAGAGTGTTTAACACTTCACACACAAGCGTTTAAATGGCTGTAACTATTCGGTTATAATCCCGTCGTTTACATGGATAATAAAAGACTGCTGGGAGTATATGAGCGTGTTGAAAAAACTGAGCTATTTGCTGGCTGTCGGGATGACGGCCGCCAGCTTGTCTGGGGCAGTGCTTGCTGCCGATGAGATGTCACCGGAGGCTATTGCCGAGCGGATCAAACCGATCGGTCAGGTCTATACCGCCAAGGATCTGGAAGGTATTGCCGGCGCGGGTGCTGCACCTGCTGCGACCGCCTCTTCCGGTCCCCGCGATGGCGAAACGGTATACAAGGGCGCCTGCTTTGCCTGTCACGACACCGGCGCCGCCGGTGCCCCCAAACGGGGTGACAAGGCAGCCTGGGATCCTCGCATCGCCCAAGGCATTGATACTCTCAAGAAACATGCCATTGAAGGCTTTACCGGCAAGTCCGGCATGATGCCTCCGCGCGGCACCTGTGCGAACTGTAGTGATGAAGAGATTGAAAACGCCATCCACTACATGACTGACAACCTCTAAGTATTTGAAAGGGCCGCAATTGCGGCCCTTTCAATCTATCGGCTTCCGACTACTCTTGTAGGGTAGGCATAGTCGGGAGTTGCTCATGTCGCCCCATTCCACCGAATCCCACTACTCAACTCCTCTGCTGGCGTTGGTCTCTGCCATTATGGATTTTCCGGCTCCCCCTACAGCGCAGAGCAGCGATTATGATGATCTGATAAAGCAGATAAACCAGCTCTGCCCGTTGCAGCATTTCGGCATGCTGGGCCTCTCCGACAGTGGTCTGAACTGGCTCTACGCCTACAAAATCAGCGATACCTTCAAGCAACAACTGGGGCGGGAGCAGTCCCGCATCACCGATCAGCTCACCCAGCTCGATGAGGCCGAAGGGTGGTGCGTCTTTCCTATCGAACATGGTCAGGTGCAGTGGCTGCTGGCTCGCGGCGAACCATCCGACCTGCCCACATTACGCCTGCTGCTGGAGTGTCTATCCAAGCGGCTGACCGAAACCCAAGCGGGCTCCCATCTCACCGAGCTGCCTTCGCCGCTGATCCGCAAAGACCCGAACTGGAAAAAGAAAATCGAGAGCATCAGCCGCATCATGCGACTGGCCAACACCCTGCCCGGTCAGGCGCTCTTCTCCCAGCTGGAGGCGGTGCTGCGCCAGATGCTCGCCATTGAGGATATGCTGCTGGTCAGGCTCCACAGCCATACGCTTGAGAAGATTTATCCCGCACATCCTCGTCAAAGCGACGAATTCATCAGCGGTTTGTGCCACAGCACCAGCAATATCGAGGTCAACAGGGAGGCAACCTACTGGCACAGCATGCCGCTACGGCTGCAACAACAGTACTTCGCCCACTTCATCATCAGCACCGCGCAACCGCTGGAGACAGACGACAAGCTGTTTCTCGACTTCCTGCGTGGTCAGCTCACCCTGCTGTTGGAGCTGAAGCGGATCCGCCAGCAGCTTAACGACATCAATAGTGAAGACTCCATCAACCAGCGGCTGCAACAGCTGCGTCAGACCAACCTCAGGCTGCAAAAGCAGCTCAAGCAGCATCAGGAGCTGGAACGGCGGCTGCAATTCGATGCGCTTCACGACCCGCTGACCCAGCTACCGAACCGGGCGCTGTTGATGAACCACCTCAATCAAGCCATGACCCACTACAACCGCTACAAGTCACCGGGGTTTGCGGTGATCTTCATCGATGTGGATCACTTCAAGCAGATCAATGACACCCTGGGCCACAGTGCTGGTGATCAGCTGCTCAAGGAGGTAAGCCGCCGCCTCCAGACCTGCATCCGGCAAAACGATATGGTGGCCAGATTGGGGGGCGACGAGTTCGTCATCTATCTCGATAGCAGCAAACATGAAGATGACATCAGCCCGGTGCTCAACCGTATCATCAGCCGCCTCTCCTATCCGTTCCGGCTGCTTGGCAATGAGCTGAGTATTACCGTCAGCCTGGGGGTATCGAGTGTGTCCGAACAGACATCGGATATCAGCCAGTTACTCCACCAGGCCGATCTGGCCATGTACCAGGCCAAACGCAATGGCCGCAGCCGCATCGTCAGCTACTCGGATGATTGCATCAACCAGAACTGGAATTCGCCGGAAGAGATGCTGGCTCGGGCCCTGCGGGAAGGGCGTATCGTCCCCTACTACCAACCGGTGATCCGGCTACAGGATAGCCGCCTGACCGGTCTGGAGGTGATGGCGCGCTGGCTGACCGAAGAGGGAATTCTGAAGGATGCATTCGACTTTATTCCGCTGGCGGAGCAATGTGGCCTGATTCTGGAGCTGGATTATCAGATCCTGCGCCACACCTGCCAGCAACTGAAAGTGTGGCTTCCGATCTCGGGCCAGAGCAAGTTCAAGGTCGCCATCAACCTCTCCGGCAAACATCTGGTCAACCATGATCACATCATGCGGTTGGTGGACATTATCGATGAGGAGGGGATAGCACCAGGCTATCTGATCTTTGAATTCAACGAGCGGGAGCTGTCGCGGCAGGATTCCGATGCGCTGGCCTCCCTGCATGAACTGCGTGCCAAGGGCATTCAGATCAGCCTGGACGACTTTGGTACCGGCTTCTCCTCCCTCAACGCCCTGTTCCATTTCCCGGTAGATTACATCAAGGTGGATGACAGCTTTACCCAGCGGATGCTGCAGTCCCCCAAAGATCTGGCGCTGATCCGCGCCATGCGGGATATCTGTCAGGATCTCGATTACACCCTTGTGGTTGAAGGCATTGAGAACCAGCAGCAGTTACAGAAGCTGATAGATATCGGCTGCCGGATGGGGCAAGGACGCTATATATCTCCCCCCATGCCGGGAGCAGACATCATTCCACTGCTATCCCCCGGCAACGCAACCTCCTAATCTTTCTTGAACATGGCGCGCAGATTGGCCACCGCCATCTGCCCCTTCTGCTGGCGCTCCTCGGCAGTCACCTTCTTCTGGTTTTCCCATTCAAGGTCATCCTGCGGCAGCTCCAGCAGGAAGCGGCTCGGCTCTGGCCGTACCGACTCGCCAAACTGGCGCCGCTCCTTGCAGAGGGTAAAGGTCAGCTCGGTCTGGGCCCGGGTAATGCCCACGTAGGCGAGACGCCGCTCCTCCTCGACGTTGTCTTCATCGATGCTGGTCTGGTGGGGGAGCAAGCCCTCCTCCATCCCCACCATGTAGACATAGGGGAACTCCAGCCCCTTGGAGGCATGCAAGGTCATCAACTGCACCTGATCGGCATCATCTTCCCCCTCATTGCGCTCCATCATATCGCGCAGGGTGAGTCGAGTGACCACCTGAGCCAGCGTCATCGACTCCTCCAGCTCATCCCCTTCCAGCATCTCGGTAATCCAGCGATAGAGGGTGGAGACGTTCTGCATCCGCATTTCGGCCGCTTTCGGGCTGGGGGAGGTCTCGTAGAGCCACTCTTCATAGTGGATCTCCTTGATCATGTCCCGCACCGCCTCCACCGGATTGCCGCGCAGCGCCTGATCACCAAGGCGAACCAGCCAGTTGGTAAAGGCCTGCAAAGCCGTCAGGCCACGGCCGGAGAGGTGCTGTTCCAGCCCCAGCTCGAAGCTGGCGGCAAACAGGCTCTTGCCGCGCTGGTTGGCGTATTGGCCAAGCTTTTCGAGGGTGGTGGGGCCGATCTCGCGTCGCGGCAGGTTGACCACCCGCAGGAAGGCAGTGTCCTCATCCGGATTCACCAGCAGCTTGAGGTAGGCCATGATGTCCTTGATCTCGGTACGGGAGAAAAACGAGGTGCCGCCGGAGATACGGTAAGGGATCCGGTTGGTCATCAGCGCCTTCTCGAAGATGCGCGACTGATGGTTGCCCCGATAGAGGATGGCGTAATCCTTGAACCGGGTGCGGTTCATAAACTTGTGGCCCATCATCTCGGCGGCGATGCGCTCCGCCTCGTGCTCCTCATTCTTGGCAAACAGCACCTTGACCGGCACCCCGTAATCGAGCTCGGAGAAGAGCGCCTTGTCGAACACATGGGGGTTGTTGGCGATCAGGATATTGGCGCACTTGAGGATGCGCCCCTTGGAGCGGTAGTTCTGCTCCAGCTTGATCAGCTTGAGGCTGGGGAAATCTTCGCTCAGCAGCACCAGATTCTGCGGCTTGGCACCGCGCCAGGAGTAGATAGACTGGTCATCATCCCCCACCACAGTAAAACGGGCCCGCTCGCCGACGATCTGCTTCACCAGCTCGTATTGGCTGGTGTTGGTGTCCTGGTATTCGTCGACCAGCAGATAGCGGATCTTGTTCTGCCAGCGCTCGCGTACCTCCTGATTGCTCTTGAGCAGCAGGGTCGGCATCACGATGAGGTCGTCAAAATCCAGCGCGTTATAGGCCACCATCTGGCGGTGATAACGCTCGTAGAGCTGGGCCATCAGCACCTCTTCCGGCCCGCGGGCAATGCGCATGGCGCGGGCAGGCAGGATGAGATCGTTCTTCCAGTTGGAGATTTGGGTAATGAGGGCCGAGAGCTTGTCCTTGTCGTTGTCGAGCTCGTCTTCAGTCAATTCTTTCAGCAGCGCCAGCTGGTCGGTGTCGTCGAACAGGGAGAAGTTGGCCTTGAGATTCAGGCTGTTGTGCTCCCGGCGGATGATCTCGAGCCCCAGAGTATGGAAGGTGGAGACCATCAACCCCCGCGCCTCCTTTCGGCCCAAAGTCTGGCCGACCCGCTCCTTCATCTCCCGTGCCGCCTTGTTGGTAAAGGTAACTGCGGCGATGTTGCGCGCGTTGTAACCACACTGCTGCACCAGATAGGCAATCTTGTTGGTGATGACGCGGGTCTTGCCCGATCCGGCACCCGCCAGCACCAGGCAAGGGCCGGAGACATACTTGACCGCTTCGTTCTGATTGGGGTTGAGCTTCATGGGCCGGATCTCTTGGCTTATGATGAGGGGCGGCATTGTACCAGAAATCACCCGACGAGCCGTACCTGCTGCACGGCAGGCAACCGCCATTCCGGCTTATCGCGCCTTGTGTTCGGGCGCTATTTTCAGGATCATGGCCGACCTTTCGAGATGATGACTTTTTCCGGATGATGAGGGGAGCATGAATCAGCAACAGCACACCCAACTGCGCAGCCAGTTTCCGGCCTTGGCGCAGGAGGTAAACGGCCACCCTCTGGTCTATCTGGACAACGCGGCCACCACCCAGAAACCGCAAGCGGTACTGGATGCCATCGCTCACTACTATGGGGCCGACAATGCCAATGTGCACCGCGCCGCCCATGCTCTGAGTGGCCGCGCTACCCGAGCCTTTGAGGCTGCCCGCGAGACGGTCGCCCGCTTTATCAATGCACCCCGCAGCCACGAAGTGATCTGGACCCGTGGCACCACGGAGGCGATCAATCTGGTGGCCCAGAGCTGGGGGATGAGCGAGCTCAAGGCGGGGGACGAAATTATCCTCAGTACGCTGGAGCACCACGCCAATATCGTCCCATGGCAACTGGTCGCCCAGCGTACCGGCGCGGTGATCCGGGTCATCCCGCTCGATGAGCGGGGCGATCTCGATCTGGCCGCCTATCACGCCATGCTGGGGCCACGGACCCGTCTGGTAAGCGTGGCCCACGTATCCAATGCCCTTGGCACCGTCAATCCAGTCAAAGAGATGGTGGCAGCGGCCAAGGCAGTCAGCGCTCTGACCCTGCTCGATGGCGCTCAGGCGGTGGCTCATCTCGAGGTGGATGTGCAGGCCATAGGTTGCGACTTCTACGCCTTCTCCGGTCACAAGCTCTATGGCCCGACCGGCATCGGTGTGTTGTGGGGCCGCACCGAACTACTGGAGCGGATGCCGCCCTGGCAAGCCGGTGGCGAGATGATCGATCGGGTCAGTTTCAGCGGCACAACCTTCAATACCCTGCCCTTCAAGTTCGAGGCGGGCACCCCCCATATTGCTGGCGCTATCGGCCTCGCCGCAGCCATCGACTTTGTGATGGGGCAAGATCGGCATTGGCTCGCCAGCCATGAGCAGGCGCTAACCGACTATCTGGTCGCAGGCCTGCAACAGGTGCCGGGGCTGCGCCTGATCGGCGAACCCGACCAGCGCGCCGGTGTGGTCTCGTTCCTGCTGGAGGATATCCACCCGCAAGATGCCGCTACCCTGCTCGACATGCAGGGGATCGCCTTGCGAGTCGGCCATCACTGCGCTATGCCGCTGATGGAATCGCTCGGGATCGGCGGCACCATGCGCGCCTCGCTGGGCTGCTACAACAATCGGGATGATGTCGATGCCCTGCTGGCCGCCCTGCACAAACTCAGTGACTTCTTCTAAGGCAGACAACCGAATGAGTAACCTCGCAAGCTATACCCAGATTGGCCTTGAGCCCAACGCCGACATCATCCGCCAGCAGTTTGCCGCCGCTCACGGCTGGGAGAACCAGTACCGGCTCATCATCCAGCTCGGCAAGCAGTTACCGGTGCTACCCGGCGAATGGCAGCAGGAGGCATTCCGCCTCAAGGGTTGTGAAAGCCAGGCGTGGCTGAAGGGAGAGAAAAGCGAGGATGGCTGCTGGCATTTTGCCTGTGATTCCGATGCCCGCATCGTGCGTGGCTTGATCGTCATCGTGCTGGCCGCGCTCAACCACCAATCGTCTGCGGCGATCCAGGATTTTGATATGGAAGGCTATTTCAGCGAACTTGGGCTTGAGAAACACTTGAGCCCGTCACGAGGTAACGGGCTCAGAGCGATCGTGCTGGCGATCCGGGAACAAGCGGTCTAACCCGCCTTGTTCAGTGGTCGATTAGGCTTCGCCAATCGCCCCTACTTCTTCATTCCCGACCTCTTTCTCGGCGCGGGCCCCCCGCTCGGCAATCTTCTTCAATACCCGGGACGCGGCAACCAGCCCAAAGGTTGCCGTCACTGGCGTCACGGCGCCAAAACCGGAGGCGCAATCCATCTTCATGGTGCCATCGCTGGCCGCTTTGGCCTGACAGGTGCCACCATTACCATCCGGATAACTCAGCTGCTCGGTTGAGAAGACACACTCCACTCCGAATTTGCGCGCCGGATTCTTGCTGAAGTTGTGCAACCGGCGCAGGTCGGAGCGCACCTTGGCAGCCAACGGGTCTTGAATAGTCTTGGCCAAATCGGCCACAGAGATCTGGGTCGGATCCATCTGCCCGCCAGCACCGCCCGCCACAATCACCGGGATCTTGTTGCGCTTGCAGAAGGCAATAAGCGCCACCTTGGCCTTGACCGAATCGATGGCATCCACCACATAGTCAAACTCCCGCTTGATATGCTCGGCCAGGTTATCGGCGGTGACGAAATCGTCCACCTCGATCACTTCACAATCCGGATTGATAGCGCGAATGCGCTCGGCCATCACCTCTGTCTTGAGGCGACCAACCGTCCCCTGCATAGCGTGGATCTGGCGATTGGTGTTGGTGATGCAGATATCGTCCATGTCGATCAGGGTGATCTGGTTGATACCGGCGCGGGCCAGCGCCTCGGCTGCCCAGGAGCCCACACCGCCGATCCCCACCACACAGACCTTGGCCTGGCTAAAGGAACGCAGGGCGTTCTGACCATAAAGACGGGCAATGCCCCCGAATCGCTGTAGATATTCTGCTTTCATACCACCACCTTGCTTGAGGGCGGCCATTATAACGGCAACCAGAGCCAGCGGCGATGGCAGAACCGGAGAAAATAGGGGAGGAAAAACAGGGAAAACGGCAGAGAAGAGAGAATAAAAGGTCAATTTTCAGACTATTTGCTGAATGACACGCAATAAAAAACCCCGCTCAGATGAGCGGGGTTTCTTGTATTGGGTGCCTGGCAGTGTCCTACTCTCGCATGGCGAATGCCACACTACCATCGGCGCTACCGCGTTTCACTTCTGA